>JBBRDG010000021.1:0-34936 GCA_038204165.1 Elusimicrobiales bacterium | reverse complement strand
TGCGGAAGGGGGCCCCGCCATAATTTCCCAAGGCGGGGGGAACCGACGCAAGGGTTCCCTGCAGTCCGGGTTCGCGGGGCCATACCCCGGCCAGGCCCCCGACTGTGCTTCCCGCGGCTCTTTACCTGCGGGCAAGTTGTCAATAAAAAAACAGGAAAGCTTTGGGCTTTCCTGTTTTTGTGCCTTTAGGCGGAGAGGTTATTTCTTCGCCAGGGCGTTTTTGACGGCTTCCATAAGGTCGTCGGTGTTGAAGGGCTTGGTGAGAAAGGCTGAAACCTGGGAGAAGCGCTGGAACATGGTGCGCGAGGGCTCCAGGGCCGAAAGCACCACAATAGGCATTTTGCTCAGGTCGGGGTCTTCGGAGATCTGGGAAGCCAGCGAGTAGCCGTCGATGCCGGGCAGCATTACGTCCAGCACCATCATGTCCGGCTTGAAGGAGCGCAGCGTGTCGAGCACTTCGCGGCCGTTGTCGCACACCTTGACCGTATGCCCCAGGGACTCAAGGGTATACTCCACAAGGCTTGAAATTTCGGGATCGTCATCAACTACAAGAATTTTGTTGCCCATATTGGTAAATTTAACACATTAACCGTTAGTTGTAAAGGCGGAATTTACCCGCCCCGTCGCGGAAAGCTGCGTTGTTTTTTTCGAAAGCCGCTATTATCTGCGCCGGCTTTTTGCCCTGTTCCAGCAGCTTGTAAAAGTCAGAAGAGCCCGTCATCTTCCGGATCTCCTCCGGCTTAAGCACAAAGTCCTTCTTATTGTACTTGCGTAGCCAGTACGCCGCCTCGGCGAACACGTCCAGCGCCCGCACCGCAGCCTTGTCTGTAACGTCTATCCGCACGCCTTCGCAAGCCTTACCCTCGTAAATATCCTTAGCCGGCGTAAGCTTCTGAGCGGTAAGCTTAACGCCCTTAAGCCCCGCTTCGTTCATCTTTTTTACTATCTTGTCCGCCTTCATCCACGGCGCGCCAAACCACAAAAAAGGCCGGTCCGTGCCGCGCCCCACCGAAACATTGGCCGCCTCAAAGCAGCCCAGCCCCGGGTACAGCACTTCCGCGTCCACGTTGCGGATATTGGGCGAAGGATTAATCCACACCACGCCCGTCTGGTCGAAGAACATGTCCCGGCTCCAGCCCTCCAGCTTCACCACCGTAAGGTCCAGCTGCAGGTGAAGGTTAGCCTTGTGAAAAAGCGCCATTTCGCCCGCCGTAAAACCGTGGCGTGTAGGCACCGGGAAATAAGCCGTAAAAGCGCTAATGCCTTTCTCCAGCACCGGGCCCTCCACCAGGCCGCCTATAGGGTTGGGGCGGTCCAGCACCACAAAAGGAATGCCCGCGTTGGCCGCCTCTTCCATGGCGTAGCCCATGGTGGTAAGGTAAGTGTAAAAGCGCGCGCCTATGTCCTGAATGTCGAACACTATCACGTCCAGGCCCCGCATCATTTCGGGCGTGGGCCGCTGTTTGTTCTTGCCATAAAGGCTGAATACCGGTACGCCGGTAGCAGGGTCCGAGGAATTCTCAATGTAAGCTCCGCCTTCTTCGGTGCCGCGGAAGCCGTGCTCCGGCGAGAAGATGGCCGCCAGCGTAAAGTTGCCGGCCTTGCTGAAAACGTCCACCGCGTTAACACCTTTCAGGTCCACCGAGGTCTGGTTGGTGATCAGCCCCACCTTCTTGCCTTCCAGCTGTTTAAAGCCGTCGCGCTCCAGCACGTCCAGGCCGGTAAGCGTAAGCGAGGCCGCCGAAGCGGAAGAGGTCAGCGAAAAGAGAAGGAGCAGAGGGAGCAGTTGTGTTTTCATGGCGGTTCCTTTTATAAAGTGCCGCTCTTTTGTTTAAGCACCAGCAAATACATCTGCCCCTGGTCCCAGAGCTTGAAGGCGAAGGTAGTGGCTTTTTTGCCGTTGCCGGCGAAGAAATCCACGCGCCCCGGGCCCTTGATGGCGCCGCCGGTGTCCTGGCAGAACACAAAGCGGCTGTCCTGTTTGCGGCCGGCCAGTTTGCCGTCCGCGTCAACGTCCGGGGAGGAATTGACCCGCATGAAGGCCAGGGCCCCCATAGGGTAAATGGAATTATCCACCGCCACCGAGCGCCAGCCGGTAAGCGGCAGGCCGTAGGAGCCGGTCGGGCCTTCGTTGGGGTCCGCGGGCTGATCCAGTTTGAAAAACACATAGCGCTTATTCATGCTGAGAATGGGCCGCACCTTGTCGGGATGTTCGTCCAGGTACTTCTGGCCCTTCTCCGGGCTGATGCCTTCCCTGGGCAGGGCGCCTGCCTCAATCATGGCGGTAAGCCAGCCTTTGAACTTGAGGCTGTTGGTGGCCGCGAACTTGGCCTTTATCACCCTGCCGTCGGGCAGCTGCAGCCGGCCCGAGCCCTCGGTATGCAGGTCCAGGATATCCGAGCGCTGCTTGAACCAGGCCAGCTCCAGGCCTTTGCCGTCCAGCGCGCCGCCAAAATCTATTTCCTCGCGGTTCAGGTATGGAACCAGCGTGTTCTTTACTATGCGGCCGGTCAGCTTCTCGCCCTTGAACTTCTCGTTGAAGTCCTCCAGGTTTATGGAGATCATGTCGTCGGGCCGGGCGTAGATGGGGTATTTATAGGTCTTGCTGTATTTAAGGCTGGCTTCCAGCGTGGGCTCGTAATAGGAACTGAACACCACCGTGCCGGTGGAGTCGCGCCCGGCCATCTGGTAAATGTCGAACTTCTGCTTTATCTGCTGGTCCAGGTCCTGCAGGGTGGGTGAGGACTCAAGGATCCTTATGAGCTCGTCCGTGGTGTCAGCCAGGTCCTTGGGCGAAACCTTGCGGTCGCCGAAGTCATAGGAAAGCGCGCTGCTTTTAAGGCCTTTAAAGTAGGTCTGGTTGAGCTTGGCGGCTTTTAACAGGGAGGCCAGGTCGTCGCTGTCGGTGAAAAGCGGGGTTTCGGCGGGCGGGATAGTGGCTTGGACGGTAGCGGGCGGCACCGCGCCGGGGCAGGGGGGGCAGGCGGGGCAGGCGCCGGTTGCGGGGGTTTTCCTGGCGGCGGTAGAACAGCCGGCCAACAGGGCCGCGAATATAACTAAAGTTACTTTTTTCATTATTATCTCCCGGGGGTAAAGCGCGCTAAATCTAAATATCTGCAAATCCTCCGCCGCTGGCCCTGCCGGCCTGCCCGGAGGTCGGGCCTTGAAAAGTATCAGGCATCAACTGTGACCGAGGTTACAGAGCTGGTTTTTTCATTGGGGAAAACGGTCCCGATCCCTTTTTATTATCTCATAAAAGTTTCATTGACACAAGTCCGGATTTCTATTAGAATCCCAATATGGGTAAAAAAATTCTTTCCTTAATATTGTTCATTGCGCTGCCGGGGGCTATTTGGGCCGGTGAGGCCAAAATTCTCTCCATGAGCGGTAACGTGGAAGCCAGGCAGACCCGCGAGGGTCAGTGGGGCCCCGCTACCGAGAGCATGGAAATAGCCGAGGGCGGCGCCATCCGCACCGCCGCTGACGGGGCCGCCGTGTTGCTGCTGCCCAATAAAACCAAGGTTTGGCTGAAAGAAACCTCCAGCCTTGAAATAGAACAGCGCCAGACGCTGGCCAGCCGCCTGGCCCTGGTGTTCGGGCGGATCAAGGTGCGCGTACCGCATTTGATGCGCAAAGAAAAATTCGAGGTGCGCACCCCGGCCGCCGTTTGCGCCGTGCGCGGCACCGAGTTCACCATGGCCACCACCGAAGAGGGCAAGATGAACCTGCAGGTGCTCTACGGCGAGGTCAAGCTGAAGTTCGTGATCCCGCCCGAGAAAGGCAGCGACGAATTTTATATTCCGCAGGGCCAGGGCCTGAGCCTGGACGAAAAAGGCAAAGCCGCCAAGCCCGCGCTGCTCAGCCCCAAGGCCGAGAGAGAGGCCCTGGAGAACTGGAACCCCGGTGTTAAGGCCGCGGACCGCCAGAACGGCCTTAAGGAGAAGGAGAACGACCGCGCCCAGGTGAAGGAATTCGCCAGGGTGACCACCAACTCCAACAACCAGGTTAAAAGCTTTCTTAACGTGGTAAAAGAATCCGACCTGGAAGCCGGCCGCACCCTTAAAGACGTGCACGGCAACCTGGTGCGCGTGGACCAGCGCATGATGCGCCCCGCTAACAACCAGATCCAGTTCTTCAACCTGGTGAAGCGCCCCACCTACGCCAACTATACCTCGGACGCTAAGGGTTTTGCCTACAACGGCGGGGCTGTGACCAACCGTCTTGATTATATGCAGATGACCATGGCCTTCAACAAGGACCTGCCCCAGCGCATAGAGGAATGGCCGGCTTTCTTCGACGGCAATTCTGTTGACCCCTCCTGGGCCTCCTTCGTGCTGGCTAATCGCACCGACTCTCATGAGATATTCTTTATAGCGCAGGGGTATAAGTATGATGCTACTGCCGGCAGGGAGATGCTTGTTAATAATCCCTGGGTGCTTACGCTGGACGGCACGCAGCCTATAGCCGCCAATGCTTCTGATGACCGCAACGTGATATTAACGGGTGTATTGACCGATGCGGGGGTGATAAAGGCTGTTGAGGGTCTCAATAAGATAACAAATCTTCAAGTAGTTACTGACGGCGGGGCTTCAGGCGGGCTAGTTTATACCAACGCGGATAGGACAGCTCTACTAGGCCAACCTGTCTCCGGAAATGTGGTCTGGGCGATAAAAACCATTAAATCTTCCAGCTACTCCGAACCCAACAACGCCCCCGACAATGCGCCGCTGGTGCAGTACCAGGCCGACATGTATGATGTTGGCAATCAGAAGAGTGCTAATGCCGCTGATTATCTCTGGTTTGCGAAAGAGAACTATGTAATCGGCAATGGCGGAGGAATAAAATCGGCCAACGATTTCACTAATTCCACTACAGATCCTTTCTCGCTCCTTAAGAACACCGCGCTGGAAAGCGTGATGTATATAAAAAAATCTAGTGTTGCTGATCCTTTTATATCACCAACAACACCGTCGGCTATACCTGATAGTGGAGCTGCAAAGCTGGCAATAAGCAATGTTGACTATTTTGCTTATAATGACGCCGCAAAAGGCACCAATATCGACGTGGTGTTCATACCGGACCTGATGGTTGCCGCGGTACAGCGCATGCTGCCCGCTATTACCAATCTTAAAGACTAATGAAGGACCAAATAATGAAAAGGCTGATCTTAACCTTCTTGGTGCTTTTCTTTGTTAAAAGCACCGCCTTCGCCAAAATTGACTGGACGTCCAAAGGGATGCAGATAGCCGGCGAAATTGTGGCCAACCCCGCGGGGTTCTTCTACGACTTCCAGCAGGACCTGGAAGGCACCACCCCGTTGCCCCCGGGCAAGACCTTCGGCTTCCAGACCGGCTTATTCCCCACGCTTATTCCCATGACCTACACCAACGTGTCCGGCAAGGTGCGCCTGCACGGCGAGGGCCGCATAGCCCCCGGCGTGCCGCAGGTTGACCTGATAGGCGGCTACTGGGATATGCTGGGCGCCAAGCTGGCTACCAAAGACTCCCAAACCATAGACAGCGCCAAGTTCGGCGGCTACTACGTGGGCGCCATAGCCAGCGCGTCCGTAAGCCCGCGCGTGCGCACCTTCTGGGGCTACAAGCACAGCGTACTGGACGCCAAGCTCAAGTTCAAGCCGGGCGAGGAAGTGGACTTTCTCGGCACCAAGGTTAACAGCTTTAACACCGGCTTCCGGGACGACTTCCTTATAGCCGGTATTGAAACGCCCAAGGGCGTGAGCAAGCTGTGGAGCATTCAGCTTAACTACGGCCTCAAAACCCAGGTGTTCAGCAGCAAGGTTAGCTGGTACGGCAAGTACTTTGAGCTGGGCTTGAACATTTACCCGGAAGGCGTGCTGGTCTTCCACCCGGTGTGGAACTTCCACCTCAACTTTTAAGGACTGAACGATGAAAAAAATAATCTTAAGCGCTGTTGTGCTGGCGGCCCTGGCCGGAAGGCTCTCCGCCGCCGTGGCCGAAGATTCCAAGATCTTCACGCCCTTCTTCGACATGACCATGACCGAGGCGGGCTACCTGCCGAGCGAAGGCAATATCTTCAGCGGCGCCAACATAAACACTCAGGTGGGCCTGCTGTCCAAGATCAGTCCGAAGGACAGCATCTTCGGCCTGTATAATTTCAACTACGCGGGGCAGGGCTTCGCGCCGCAGGACTCCAAGCAGTTCACGGACCGGACCCTGTCGCATATCTTCAACATAGAATACCGTCGGAGCCTGGGCGAGAAGTTCCGTGTGCGCCCCGGCATTTCGCTGGGGCACGACTATTCCCGCACCGGCGCCAACGAGGCCTGGAAGAACGGGCTTTATAACATGAATTCCCTCGGCCTGCAGCTGGCCGGCGACTACATGTTCGACTTCGAGAAGAACGGCATAGTAACGCTGACCTTACTTTCCAAGGCCATCAAGTTTCCCAACTACACCGACCTGCTGCGCGAGTTTCAGGACCCCGCCAACACCGCCAGCGCCAACGGCGGCCTGCAGGACCAGAGCCTTAAGCAGGTTAGCGTGCGCCCCTCGTGGAATAACTTCTTCGGCGGGTTGACCTATACCCAGCAGGATTACAACAGTCAGAAAGTGGTGGATAATACCGGCGCTTACGGCAACACTAATCAACAGGACAAGACCACCACAATAGACGCCGGTTTCCACCAAAGTCTTTGGGTGTTGGAACTGTACCCGATGGTGTCCTATTCCATACACCGCTCCAATCAGAATTTCCTTCGCTATAAATCTTTGGCACCCTTAACCCCTACTACGGATCTTACGAGCGGTTCTTCGGATATTACTTTCGTGAACAAGAACTACGACTACAACGAGACCAGCCTGAGCGTGCCGCTGGACGTGAACGTAACCAGCAAATGGGCCCTGGGCGGTGCCATCAACATCCTCAGCCGCACGTATACCGACCGGCCCAAGCGCGACGCTAACAATAACTATGTGGCCGGTTCCAAACAGAAGAACCTGATGAGCACCCTTACCGGCTCCATTCGCAAGCGCATCAATGACGTGGCCATGGTGCGCCTGTTCTACTCGCTGGTGGTGGCTTCCTCCAACGCCAAGTTCGAAAAGTACATGCCGTACAACTATACCGGCAATACTTTCGGCATTTCTTACCAACTGTCCTACTAAAAGCCGCAAGGCTGAGCGGAAGGCCCGGGCTAACCCCCGGGCCTTCTCTTTTTCTCCAGTAGCCGCAGTTTCCCCGCTAGTCCTAAAGTTCTCCGGCAGGTAAAGTGTAAAGGCAAAATGTTACTATTAAACTAAGTTAAGGGGCCAACAAAATGAATGCCAAAAGTATAATAAAGTCTTTGAACCTTACGTCCGGAGATATCTTAACGCTTGAAAAAGCCAATGACCGCATGGAATTTGAGGCACTTCCTGTCATGGTTGTAGAGCAAAAAACATCAGGCCATTGCCAAGACTACTGCCCCTGTTTGCGACAAGGTGATTATGATGAATGCAAACGATTCTGTTTTATTGATTCTTGCGATTGTACTGGCCCTGTAGGATATAAAGACCCTTCGGATTGCCGTCCATATACAGTTTGTCCCGGCAATAACTGCCGGCCTGTACAGTAAGTCGGGATTTTCAAGGAAAACATAATGAAATTACTATTAATGCTCCTACTAGTTGCCTCACCTGCGATAGCCGATGACACCAAAGCTATTCCACCGGATTCTCCTGCGCTTATGGGGATAGATGTTGGCAATTTTGAAGAAGACGCAGAAAGCGTCTACTCAAAATTACGCAGATTGATGTTTGAATCACGCGAAAAAAGGCAAGTGCGGAGAATCAATGAAGCTATAGCGAAGCGAGATCCTGAAACAGCCCAAAAAGAATTGGATACATTAGTGCGTGATTACCCGGACCTTAAAAAAGAAGAGCCTCAGGCTATTGAATTTCACCAAGCGACCATCAACTTCTGGAAAGGTGACCTTAACGGCGCGTACGAAGGATTTAATCAAACCATAAAAGAAGTGGAGCAGGAATTTCCGAACGGTATTGTTCCCAGAGACCATAAGTATTGGAAAGAAAACACGCATTTTCTTGCCAAATTGTATTTTGGCCGCGGGGCAACGGAATTGCATCTGCAGAAATATGCACAGGCTATCTTGGATATAAATAAGGCAATTTCTGTTTCGCCAGAACCCATGGCATATATGCAGTTTAATAAATGCCGGGCTCTTCTGAGGATTAAAAAGTATAAAGATGCGGCAGAGGCCTATAACTCCGCGTACAAAATAGATTCAACCTGGGCAACGAACATCCAAGACAAAGGAGAAGTTTGCACCCTGCTTGAAAAAAATGGTTTACACCCGCAGCCATGCCTGCCGAAGAAGTAAGGGGAACTCCAATAAAATATTACATAAGCCGGTATTTGAACATCATTGATCTGGACGGATCTGCGCTTTTATTCAATGGGGTCAATGGTTGTCTGGACGAGATCACCGGCAGAGTGGTCTCCATCCTGAAAACCGGGGCCCCGGAAAAATTGCAGGACTTGAGCCAGGATTAAATCAACACCCTTTTGAAGCGGGGCCACATAACATCTCTGCCTCCTGATCTAGAATTGGTTCGGTTCAAGGAATACTCCGCCGCCCTTCACAAGAAACACGAGAAAGAGGTTAAGCATGGCGGAATCATGCTTTTGCTGAGCTACAACTGTAATCTGGCGTGTAAATATTGTTATCAGCAAGAACACCGCCCCCACAAATCGCAAGCAGTTATGACGCCGGAACTGATCGAAGATCTTTTTGAAAGATTGCTTACTCAAATAATACCTGGGTCCGATTACAAAAATTTTGATGTGGCTTTTTATGGCGGCGAACCGTTTTTGCCTGCAAACGAGGCAGCAATACGCAAGACTTTAGAATACACCGCGCATCGCAGGCAGCATTTTCTAATCCTAACATGAGGCTGAAATAGCTCGTCGGTGTTCCGTCGCTAACTTTTTAACCAGGCCTCCATTTCTGAATGTTTGTGCGCCTTTCGGCAGCACTTCTTTGAACAGTTTGGCCTTCGCATCCTGCATCAGTTTTGCGAACCCGTTGGCGCTATGTGCCGTCGCCGTCTTTTCCAACCCCTCAAGGGCCACGCCTTCCCGCAGATACTGCTCAGGCTTCTTTAGTGCCATGAACGCCTGATAGGGCGTCTGGTACGTTTCATACGTCCGGTGCCGCTTACCTTTCTCATCTACGGTAATCGTCGCGAACCCGCACGGCCGATGGTAGTTTAGATAAATATTAAAATATTCCATGTAAAACCTGTGTATCCCGTCGGCGTGCCGCCGCTCTATGTGCCAGTGTCCCATGTGCTTGCGGATGACGCTCCCGTTCTTGCCTTCGACCAGCGCGTTGTCGTTGGTCCGCCCAGACCTGGATTTGCTTTGTTTTATCAGAAGCCCGCCTAACATCCCCGCAACCTGCTTGTTTATGAATTCCCCGCCGTTGTCCGAATGGAACCCCCGGATAAGGAACGGGAATATCAGTATGGCCGCCTCCAACACGTCTTCCAACCAGACCTCGCTTATCGCCTCTACGCACGCAACGATCCGCCACTGGGTAACCTCATCAACCATGTTGATGTGATAAACGCCTTTTACGCCATCGAGGTCGCCCTGGTGCACCGTGTCAACCCGCAAATGTCCGGGCTTCCCTTTGGGATTCGGCTTGCCTCTTTTCCCTATGGCTACCTGCACCGATTTTGTCCTCGATACGGTCAGCGCTTTAAATCTGTACGATGGCGTTTCCCGCAGGTTGTATATGTGCGAAACGGATATGCCGCTAAGACGTTTATAACGGACATCACCGAATTCAAGTTCGCGCTCCAGAATGTTCTTTGTCGCCGGACCTGCCAGGCGCTCATGAAGATTATCTGTTTCCGCCAGCAGCTCTATGTCCTCCTTTGTGTAAATTACCGGAAATTTATTATGCAGCCCCAGCCCGTCTTTATATCGCCGGTACTCAGTTGCTGCTTTATAAGCCGTTCCAGTTGCGCCTTGGAAAAACCGGTGATTAACATCATATACCGACGCAACAGGCCTTTTTCTTTTTTCCTGCGCTCGTGGTAGTCAAAGCGCTTTATGGCCTTCCCCAGCCATTTATACTTTCCCTCGCGGTCCAACCCCTTGAATTTCCAGCCTTCCGAGGCTTTTAGAAATTTCTCGACCTGGTCCAGCGTTACCACCTCGGAATCGTTCATATCTAATGTCATGGTTACAGATTATGAACGGAATCCGGCGTTTATTCAAGGCCGAATCGATTTCAGCCTCATGTTGCGTTAGAAACGCATAGTATTTCAGCCTCATGTTGCATTGGATAATTCTCAGGCAAGACAGCCCCGCTCTTTTATTTATATAATCTATGTTGCCGTCCGGTCAGCTTACGGCTCGATTTTCATTTATTCCACCATAGGGGAACCTAATGTACCTTAAAGCGCTAGAGATCTACGGTTTTAAATCCTTCGCCAACAAGATAAAGATGCCGCTTAAGCCCGGCATCACCTGCATAGTCGGCCCCAACGGCTGCGGCAAGTCAAACGTGGTGGACTCCATAAAGTGGTGTATCGGCGAAATGAGCTGGAAGTCGCTGCGCATGCCGTCCATGATGGACGTGATCTTCTCCGGCACCACCAAGCGCCAGGCCCTCAGCATGGGCGAAGTGGCCATGACCTTCGACAACGAAAGCCGCAAGCTCCCGCTCGACTTCAGCGAAGTTACCGTGACCCGCAAGATCTACCGCTCCGAAGAGTCCGAGTATTTCATCAATAAAGTGCAGTGCCGCCTTAAGGACATCCGCGAGATGTTCCTGGACACCGGCATAGGCACGGACGGCTACGCCATTATCGACCAGGGTGAAGTGGAAACCGTGCTTAGCGCCTCGCCCGAGCAGCGCCGCGAGCTCTTTGAAGAGGCCGCCGGCGTAAGCAAGTACAAGGCCAAGCGCGAAGAGGCTGGCCGCAAGCTGGAGAAAGTCGAAATCGACCTGAACCGCCTGGCGGACAGCATGGTGCTGCTGGACGAACAGATCAAGAAGCTGGATAAAGAAGCCAACAAGGCCCGCCTGCAGCAGAAGTACAAAGAAGAGCTGACCGGCGCCGAGATTTCCCTGCTGCTCAGGGAAGGCGACGCTTTTGCCGCGCGCAGCGTGGAAGCCGCCGCCCGCCTGGAGCCCGTAAAGAAAGAGCTGGAAGAAATTGTGGTAAACATCACCGCGCTGGAAGGCGAGATAGCCGCGCTTACGCTGACGCTGGTACAGAAGGGCGAGGAACAGCGGGCGCTGAAAGAAGTAATGAGCTCGGTGAAGACCGAGAAGGTGCAGTCCGAAGGCCGGATAGTCTCCGGCGACGAAATGACGGCCGAGATCACCCGGCAGCGCGAGAGCCTGGGGCTGTCCGAGCGCCGCAACGCCGAGAAGCTGGCGGTTACCGGGCCCCGCATAGAGGAGCTCCACCTTAAGCTTTCTTCCGACGAAGGCGGCCTGCCCGCCCTGCAGACCGAATACGAAGCCGCCGCCGCCGCGCTGGCCGGCGTAGCAGGCCAGATGCGCGCCGCCGACGAAGCCGCCGACGCCATGGGCCGCGAGATGAACGAGGCCTATTCCCGCGAGATGGAACTTTCCAACAAGATCGCCGTCACCGGTTCCAACATAGGCCACCATAACGACGCCAAGGCCGGCCTGGAGAAGGACATTGCCGACATCACTTCCGCCGTCACCTATATAGAGGCCCGCATAGCGGAGCTGAAGGCCCGTTCCGCCTCGCTCGGCGCCGAACTGACCGCCGAAAAAGATAAGACCGCCGCCGCCGAGGCGCAGGCCGCCGGCTACACCGCGCGCCTCACCGAAATAGACGCGCGCCAGAACGATATCCGCGAGAAGAAGGCCTGGAACGGCTCCCGCCTGGAAGCCATTCTGGCGCAGGGCGAGCACGACACTTACTGGGTGGGCATCAACAGCGTGTTGAACTCCGGTGTGGCCGGAATCAGGGGCACGCTGCGCCATCTGCTCGCCATCCGCAAAGAGGACCGCGTGGCCGTGGACGACGCGCTGGGCCGCTTCCTGGACTCCGTGGTCTGCGAGAACGCCGCCGCCGCGCAGGAAGCCATAGAATATCTTAAGCATATCGGCAAAGGCCGCTGCCGCCTGCTGATCCTGGACCGCGCCCCCGCCGTTCCGGCGCAGGAAGGTTTTAACGTTCCCGGCGCGCAGCGCCTGCTGGAGAAGATCTCCTGCGACCCGCAGTACCTCCCCCTGGTGACCGGCCTGCTTACCGGCGTGTATGCCGCCAACGGCGCCGTGCACGGGCCCTTCTGGGTGACCGGCGGCGTGGACGAAGTGGCCTCCAACGAGCCCTACTGGGAAGAGGAAGGCGACCTGAAGGAACAGATCAAGGCGCTGGAGACCGAGACCGCCGCGCTGGAGACCGAACGCGCGGGCCTGGCGCCGCAGCTGGAAGCCGCCCGCTCCGCAGCCAACGCGGCCGAGGAAAAAGCCCGGACGCTGAACATAGATTTCCACAAGAACGAGACCGAAGTGGCCGGCGCGGACGACGACCTGCGCCTGAAGCGCGAAAGCCTCGCGCTCTCGCAGTCTGAAATGGCCAGGGCCGACGAGGCCGTCCGGCAGGCGGAGGCCGAGTTTGCCGCGCTGGTGGAGACCAAGGCCGAGGCCGGCACCGCCACCGAGGCCAAGAAGGCCGAACAGGCCGCCCTTGGCGACAAGAAGAACGCCCTGCACGACGACTTCGCCCGCCAGAAAGAAGAGCTGGGCGCCCGCAAGGCCAACCTGGATAATTACCGGCAGAACCTGGACGCGCTGAAGGGCGAGCTCTCCCGCGCCGAAGGCGACATGGCCTCCCTGACCGAGGAGCAGTCTCATTTCGAAGACCGCCGCGCCGAGCTTAACTCCCGCGACGAGCATTACAAAACGGAGATAGCCGCCGCCAAGATCCGCCTGGCCGAGCTGATGCACGACCTGGCCGAGAAAGAGATCATGGACCGGGCCCTGGAGGACGAGCTGAACGAGCAGCGCGGCGCCATGGCGCGGCTGAACGCCAATCTGTCCGACAACCGGGCGCTGTCCGCCGAGAACGAAAAAATTCGCTACCAGATCGAGACCGAGCTGGCCACCATAGCCGCCCGCGCCGACGAGACCGCCAAACGCATGGCCGACGAATGGAACGTGACCCCGGCCGAGGCGCGCGAGCGCTACGCCGGCATAGAGAGCGACCATGAGCGCGTGCAGTTTCTGCGGCGCCGCGTGGTGGAGATGGGCAACGTGAACATGACGGCCCCCGAGGAGTACGAGGCCCTGACCCAGCGCTTCAACTTTATGAACTCCCAGGTGGAGGATCTGAACCGCGCCAAGGCCGACCTGCGCTCGGCGATCAACAAGATCAACGACACCACGCGCGAGAACTTCAAGCTCACCTACGACAAGGTGCGCACCTACTTCAAGGAGATCTACTCGCTGCTGTTCAACGGCGGCGAGGCCGACCTGATTCTGACCATGCCGGACAATTTACTTGAGACCGGCGTGGAGATCCTGGCGCGGCCGCCGGGCAAGAGGCCGGTGAGTATCTCGCAGCTGTCCGGCGGCGAGAAGGCCCTTACCGCGCTGGCGCTGCTGTTCAGCTTCTTCCGCGTTAACCCCTCGCCCTTCTGCATCATGGACGAGGCGGACGCCCCGCTGGACGAAGCCAATGTGGAGCGCTTCGTGCGCCTGATCCGCGAATTCTCTTCGATGACGCAGTTCATCGTGATAACGCATAACAAGCGCACGATGGAAGTGGCGGACACACTTTACGGCGTGACCATGGAAGAACTGGGCGTGAGCAAACTGATCTCCGTGGACCTGAAGCGGGCGACCACCATGGTGAACAACACCGTGGAACCAGCCGGGGCTATTAACTAACGTGAAATACGGCGTTTTTTCGGACGTACACGGCAACTACCTGGCCCTGAAGGCCGTGCTGGAGTTCTACCGGAAGAACGGCGTGGAGAATTTTATCTGTTGCGGTGATATTGTGGGCTACGGGCCGCAGCCGCAGGAGTGCGCGGAAACGCTCTCCGGGCTGAAGAACCTGGATATAGTACTGGGCAATCACGACGCGGCTCTGGTCGGCAAGATGGATATTAAGTGGTTCAACGCTAACGCCGTTTGGGCTATAGAGTTCTCTAAAAAAATGATGAGCGGGCGCGAGCTGGCCTACATAGCCGCCCTCCCTGAAAGGGTTGAGAAGCCGGATTTCACGCTGGTGCACGGTTCGCCCAGGAAGCCGCTCACCGAGTATATGCTTAGCGAGCTGCAGTTTTCGGACAATGCCGACGCCTGGACGGTCTCGCCCTGTTTTGTAGGCCACAGCCATATGCCGCTTTATTTCAGGGAAAAGCCGGATTCTCTGCCCGAGACGGATTTCCTTAAGCCGCTCACCAAGTTGTCCCTGGCCGGCGGCCGGTTTATGCTGAACCCCGGGTCGGTGGGCCAGCCCCGCGACGGAGATTCGCGTGCGGCTTGCGGGATTTATGACGCCGAGAAGAAGACTTTTGAACTTTACAGGGTCTTTTACGACGTTGAGGCGACGCAGCGCCTGATGACAGAGTTTAAGATGCCGGCGCTGCTTTCCGATCGCCTCAGTTTCGGTTTTTAAATTTTCAAGCCTTTGGCTTACGAGCGGAGAACCTTACCTATGCCGATGAATATCCTGATAGTGGACGACGACAAGAACTTTATAGAAACTCTGGAGGACGGCCTCAAGCTTAAAAATGTGGACGCCGGGATTTCGGTGGCGAAGTCTGCCCGCGAGGCGCTGGATGTGCTGGCCGCGGCGGTGCCCTCCATCATCATCCTGGACATCCAGCTGCCGGACATGCACGGCGTGGAGTTCCTGCGCGTAATCCGCGAGTCCGCCAGGCTCAAGAAGGTGCCGGTGGTGTTCATTTCGGCCAAGTACACCGAGCCCGCCGACCGCTCCGAGGCCATGCTGGCCGGCGCCGGGGCTTTCTTCTCCAAACCGGTCGGCATCGACGAACTCTGGAAAGAGATGCAGTACCTGCTGTCCAAAGCCGAAGGCCCCAAGGCCTGAGTTTTAGTTCTTGACAATGAAAATCAAGTCTTATAGTATTACGGTATACAGGCGGTTTGTTAAGTAAAACGAGTTAAAGAGAGGCTACAAATGTCTAACGAAATACAGGTTGGGGACGCGAATTTTGACGCTGAAGTTATAAAGTGCGCTATGCCGGTGCTGGTAGATTTTTGGGCCCCCTGGTGCGGCCCCTGCCGCATGCTCGGCCCCGTCATAGAAGAGCTGGCCAAAGAATACGCCGGCAAGGTCAAGGTGTGCAAGCTTAACACCGACGAAGCGCAGGAGACCGCCTCCACCTACCGCATTTCGGCCATCCCTACCATCCTTATTTTCAAGGGCGGCAAAGTGGCGCACGAACTGGTAGGCCTCCAGCCCAAGGAAGAGCTTAAGAAGCACTTGGACGGTCTGCTTGCCTGAGTAGAAGCCTGGCTGCGGGGGACAGGGCATAGCCCGTCCCCTTCGCCTGCTCTGTCGTAAAAATAGCCTGCCGCGCGGTCCCTTCAAATTCAAATGTCAATAAAGCGCGTTTTTATCCTGGACGCCCACGCTTTCCTGCACAGGAGCTACCACGCCCTGCCCAAGTTCTCCACTTCGAAAGGCGAGGAGGTGGGGGCGCTTTACGGCTTTCTGCGCCTGCTGCTGAAGATCCTGCGCGAGCGCAAGCCCGAGTACCTGGCGGTCTGCTTCGATTCCAAGGGCGGGACCTTCCGCGACGACCTTTACAGCGAGTACAAGGCTAACCGCTCCGCCACCGACCCCGGCCTGGTAAGCCAGTTGATCACCGCGCGCGAATTGGTGAAGGCGATAGGCCTGAAAGGCGTGTACCTTAAAGGCTACGAGGCGGACGACATTATAGCCACGCTGGCCCGCCGCGCCGAAAAGGCCGGCATGGAAGCCGTAATAATTTCGGGCGACAAGGACGCCGCCCAGCTGGTGGGCGACAGCGTGAAGATGTGGGACGGTTCCGCCCCGGAGTTCTCCGGCCCCGAGGCCGTGCTCGCAAAATACGGTCTGCCGCCGGTTCAGCTGCCCGATTACTTCGCCCTTACCGGCGACTCCTCAGATAATGTGCCCGGCGTGGCAGGCGTGGGGCCCAAGAGCGCGGCCAAGCTGGTGCAGACTTACGGCGCGCTGGAGAATATTCTGGCCGCCGCGCTGGACCCCGCCCTGGTCGCAAAAGACAAGGCATTGGCCAAGGTGGCCAAAGATATGGAGAACGCCCGGCTTTCCCGCCGCCTGGTAACTTTAGAGGCCGACGCGCCCGTAGAGGAAGGCCTTGATATTTTTAAGCCCGCCCCGATGGGCGGCCCGGAGCTGGAGGAGATGGCCCGCCGCCTGGAGTTCAAGGACCTGCTGGCGCTGGCCGGCGCCGCCCCCGTTGAGCATAAAGCAGCCGAGCTGCCTCCGGTAAAAACTCTGGACGAGGTGCTGGCCGCGCCTGGCGAGCTGGCTTTCGCTGCCCTGGGGGACGGTCTGGTTATTGTTTCCAAGGCCGGCGCCTGCGCGCTGAAGACCATCAGCCCTGAAGAAGCCGTGGCCGCCGCCCGCGCGCTGGCCGACGAGAAAATTTTCAAGGTAACGTTCGGCTTAAAGGCCGTAATGCGCCTGCTGGGCCTGCCGCCCGGCGACGAGCCCGCCAATTTTGCGGACGTGGAGACCGCGGCCGCGCTGCTTTCAGCGGGGTCACGCCACACGGAACTGCCGCAGCTGGCCTTCGAGCGGCTGGGCCTGCCGCTGCAGACGCCCGGCTCTGAAGAAGAAAAGCTGCAGTCCGCCTGCGCCCTGCCCGAACTCTGGAAACTCCTGGAGGGGGAACTGGAAAAAGCCGGCATGACCGGGGTTTACCGCGAGCTGGAGCTGCCGCTGCTGCCCGCCGTTTATTCCATGGAGCAGCACGGCACCGCCGCCGATACCGCCCTGCTGGGCGAGCTGTCTTCCAGGTTTGAAAAGAAACTTATTGAATTGCAGGCCGAGGCCGAACGCCTGACCGGCGCGGAAATAAATTTAAATTCTCCCAAGCAGGTTGGTTTCCTGCTGTACGAGAAGTTGAACCTGGGCCTGGAAGAGGCCCAGAAGAAACAGTTCAAGAACAAGGACGGCGGCTATTCCACCGGCGAGGACGCGCTGCAGTACCTTAAAGCCTCGCACCCCGTGGTGCCGCTGATCATGGAGTTCCGCGAGATCTCCAAGCTCAAGTCCTCCTTTGTTGACAACCTGCTGGCGGCCGCGGGTCCTGACGGGCGGCTGCATACCACTTTCGACCAGCTGGGCGCGGCCACGGGCCGGTTCTCCAGTTCCAAACCCAACCTGCAGAACATCCCGGTGCGCTCCGAGGCCGGGCTGCTGGTGCGCAAATGCTTTACCGTGCGGGAAGGTTTCGTGATGCTCTCCGCGGACTATTCGCAAATAGACCTGCGCGTGCTGGCGCATGTGTCCGGCGACCGCAACCTGGTGGAGGCTTTCCGCAACGGCGAGGACATCCACCTTCGTACGGCTTCCGAGGTGTTCCACTGCGCGCCGCAGCTGGTTACGCCCGAGATGCGCCGCGCCGCCAAGGCCATTAATTTCGGCATCGTTTACGGCCAGACCCCCACGGGGCTTTCCAGGGAGCTGGGCATAAGCCGCGCCGAGGCCGCCGGCTACATAAAGCACTATTTCGAAGCCTGTCCGGGCGTAAAGGCCTGGAGCGAGGCCACCCTGGAAGAGGCTAAGAAGAGCGGCCAGGTGGCCACCTTTACCGGGCGCCGCCGGGTGCTGCCGGAACTGAAAGCCTCCAACCCTCACCTGCGGAGCTTCGCCGAACGCGCCGCCGTGAATACGCCGGTGCAGGGCGGGTCCGCCGACATTATCAAGAAGGCCATGGTCCAGCTCTTCGGCAAATTCAGGCATTCTAAAGACGTTTTTATGCTGCTGCAGGTGCACGATGAACTGATTTTTGAGGTGCGCAAGGAAAAACTGCGCGAGGCGGCCCTGCTTATAAAGAAGGAAATGGAGGGGGCCTACGAACTTTCGGTGCCGCTGAAAGCGGACCTTAAGACGGGGTTAAACTGGCGGGATATGGAGAAGTATGAGGCTTAGCGCCGCTCCGCTCCACGAACTGCCGCCGGTCACCCGCTGGCTGGCGGGGCTCTTCTTCGCCGGCTGGCTGGCGGAGATCTTCTTCGGTGCGCGGCTGAATATCATGTTCGGCCTGGTGCCGTTCCTGTTCACCGGGCAGCTCTGGCTCTGGCAGGCCTTTACCTATATTTTTATCCACGCCAGCTTCTGGCATTTCTTTGTAAACGTCTTCATGCTGTGGATGCTGGGACGGATCGTGGAGCCGGAGATGGGCCCGCGCAAGTTCCTGGTTTACTTCCTTGTTTGCGGCGCCGCCGCGGCGCTAGTTACGGCGGCTTGGAAGCCGGACTCGCTGACCCCCGTGATAGGCGCTTCGGGCGCGATTTTCGGCCTGCTGGGGGCTTTCGCCTTTCTGCACCCGAACACCACGGTCTATATTTACTTCATCTTCCCCATGAGTGCGCGCACCATGGCCATTCTGCTGGGGGTAATCGAGTTCGCGCTTACGCTCTCGCGGCCCGGCTCCGGCATCTCCAATGTTACGCATCTGGGCGGGCTGGCCGCGGGGTTGCTTTGGCTCTGGGTCGAGCGGCGCTGGCGCCAACGGCCCACGGTATACGTATCTGCACCCGATCCCGCCGCGCTGGAACAGGCCGAAATAGACCGCCTGCTGGAAAAGATCTCCAGGAAAGGGCAGCAGGCGCTGAGCGCTTCGGAGCTTACGCGCCTGGACGACTACGCCAGGCGCAAAGGCGGCCGCGCTTGAGCTTCCACCGGAAATTTACGGCCATCCGCGGCAAAGCCGTGCTCGGGCTTACCGGGCCCATAGCTTCGGGCAAAAGTCTGGCGCTGGCGCTCTTCGCCAGGGAAGGCGCGTTCACGGTGTCCACGGACGCTGTGACCGCGTTGCTATTGACAACCCCCCGGATTTACCATACAATATCTCATAAGTTTGGTCCTGACATACTCCAAAACAACGGTTTATTGAATAAGAAAAGGCTTGCCGCCGAAGTGTTTAGTTCCGTGGCAAAGCGCAAGTGGCTTGAAAGACTTCTCCATCCGGAAATTTTGAAATTAGCGTACTCTCAAATAATCAGATCCCCAAAAAAAATTGCGGTTGTAGAGGCGCCCCTGCTTTTTGAGGCGGGGCTTGCGGAATGTTTCATGCTTAATGTCTGCCTGGCCGCTCCGGCCGCTACGCTGGAGGCCAGGGCGCTGGGGAGGGGCTGGACCCGGGCGGAATACAGGACGAGGCTAGCGGCCCAGCTGCCGGCGGAAGAGAAGTGCGCCAGGGCCGACCTGGTGCTTGAAAATGCCGGGGCGCCGCGCGAGCTGGCGCAGAAAATAAAATTTATATGCCGTTTCCTGAAGGAGACGGCTTAAGAGGAAACAGGAAAAATGAACGAACAACAAGACGAGAGACCCGCCAGACCCGCAGCGCAGGAACCTATGAGGGATAGGCGCGATGATTTTCAGCGCGGCCAGAACAACGGCCAGCGCGGAGGGGGTCGCGGCAACGGCGGCCAGCACCAGGATACAAGGGGAAACTCAAGAATGGAAAACAACAGGGCGCCTAACGGCCAGGGGCAGAATCCGAACGGCCAGAGCGGCCAGGGACAGAACGGCCAGGGACAGAGCGGCCAGGGACAGAACGGCCAGGGACAGGCTCCCGTGCCCAATCCTAACATCCCCAAGATGGATATAACGGTTATGGCCAAAATGACCGTGGCCGAGCTTGTGAAGATAGCCGAGCAGCACAATATTGAGGGCGTCTCCGGCCTGCGCAAGCAGGAACTGATCGGCCGCATAATGGAATGCCAGGCCAAGCAGAACGGCATAGTGCAGGGCGAGGGCGTGCTGGAAATACTGCCGGACGGCTTCGGCTTCCTGCGCTCGCAGGAGTACAACTACCTCTCCAGCCACGACGATATTTATGTTTCTCCTTCGCAGATAAAGAAACTGGGCCTCAGGAAAGGCGACGCGGTCAACGGCCAAATCCGCCCTCCCAAGGACGGCGAAAGGTTCTTCGCGCTGCTGCAGGTGAAGACCGTGAACGGCTTCGAGATCGAGAAGATCGGCCACCGCCCGCTGTTCGACAATCTGACCCCGCTGTACCCCAATAAGCGCTTCACGCTGGAGACCGCCAAGAACGAGATGACCGGCCGCGTGATCGACCTGATAGTGCCCGTCGGCAAAGGCCAGCGCCAGCTGATTGTGGCCGCGCCCAAGACCGGCAAGACGATGATCCTGCACCGCATAGCCAATTCCCTGGCGACCAACCACCCCGAGATAGAGCTGATAGTGCTGCTTATCGACGAGCGCCCCGAGGAAGTTACCGACATGAAGCGCTCCGTTAAGGGCGAAGTGCTCGCTTCCACTTTCGACGAGCCGGCCGACCGCCACGTGCAGGTGGCCGAGATCGTTCTCGAGAAAGCCAAGCGCATGACCGAGCACGGCAAGGACGTGGTGATCCTGCTCGACTCGATCACCCGCCTGGCCCGCGCCTACAACACCGTGGCCCCCTCGTCGGGCCGCGTGCTCTCAGGCGGTCTGGAATCCACCTCGCTGCAGCGCCCCAAGCGTTTCTTCGGCGCCGCCCGCAACATAGAGGAAGGCGGTTCGCTGACCATCATCGCCACCGCGCTGGTAGAGACCGGCAGCCGCATGGACGACGTGATCTTTGAAGAATTCAAGGGTACCGGCAACTCGGAAATTTACCTTGAGCGCAAGCTGGCCGACCGCCGCGTGTTCCCGGCCATCGACATCAACCGCACCTCGACCCGCAAGGAAGAGCTGCTGATGAGCGAGGACGAGCTGAACAAGGTCTGGATCCTGCGCAAAGTGCTCGCGCCGCTGTCGCCTATCGATTCGCTGGAGCTGCTGGTTTCCAAACTGGCCGCCACCAAGTCTAACAAGGACTTCCTGAAGTCCATGGAGATGGGCTCGGACAGATAAATGAACGCAACCGGAAAACTTGTCATAGCCATAGGGGCCTTGCTGGGCGCGGCGGCGCTTTCCGCCGCGGTGACACCCGGCGTCCAGCCCCTGTACTACGCCAGGTTTTCCGTGCTGACTCCCCCGGGGCCGGCGGAACCGCCGGCCGAGGCTTTCCGGCTGATCCCGCGCCTGATTCATACCCGTCACAAGGTAGTGAAGGGAGAGGATATCCGCTCGATAGCTACGGCTTACGGTACCGATATCCGCTCGCTGCAGAGCACCAACTCCAACGAGTTCATCTTCATCTCCAAGGGCGGCTACATCCGCGTGTATAACGGCAAGGGCCTGCTTTACGAGGTGACAGCCAACGGCGAGACTCTCGACGGGGTGGCCAAAAGATATTGCGGCAAAGGGCGCGACTTGAAGGCCTTCCGGTCCCTGATCGTGGAGGATAACGACCTGCCGCCCTCGGCCCTGCTGATAGGGCATAAGTTCGCCAAAGGCGACCGCGTTTACCTGCCTTCTGTTTACCTGGACCTGGACACCTACCGCATGCCGCTCAGGACTTTCGGGCGCATCAGTTCGCGCTTCGGCACGCGCTACCATCCGATCCTCAAGCGCAAGATCTTCCACAACGGCTGCGACATCCCGATGCCCATCGGTACCCCGGTGTATCCTTCGCGTTCCGGCACCGTGACCTACGCCGGCTGGAAAGGCGGCTACGGCAACACCGTGGAAGTTAAGCACAAGGACGGTTCCATGTGCCGCTACGGCCACCTGTCCGCGGTCAGCGTCAAGGTCGGGGAGACAGTGCAGAAGTCCAGGAACCTGCTGGGCAAGGTCGGATCTACGGGGCAATCCACCGGGCCGCACCTGCATTTCGAGATCATCAATTCTGCCGGAAAGTCGGTCAACCCGATGGCAAAAATAGGCAAGAAATAGGACTTCCCCGCGGAAAACCGGCGACGCCGCCAGGTTTTATGGTATAATTTAATCTCTTACAGCGAACTTTTTAGAGGAAAAGATAATGAAAAACGACATACACCCCAGCTACAATCTGTGCGAAGTAACCTGCGTTTGCGGCAACGCCTTTCAGACCCGGTCCGTGAGGCCCGTCATAAAGGTTGAAACCTGCAACGCCTGCCACCCTTTCTACACCGGCAAGCAGAAGATCCTGGACACCGCCGGCCGCATCGAGAAGTTTAATACTAAATTCGCCGCCACCGAAGGCAAGATGATAGTGACTAAAGCGAAGAAAGTTGTTGTGAAATCGGTTACCCCGAAGCACAACGCCAAGCGCAAGGTCCTTTCCTCCGCCCCCGGCAAGAAGGTGGACGACAAAGCCGTGAAGGCCGCCCCTGCGGCTGCGCCTGCCGCGGAAAAGAAACCCGAGAGCAAGTAGCTTCGCGGTATAAACGGGCGTTCCATAACAGGAGCGCCCGTTTTTTCATGTCCCGGCCGGAGCCCGTGTTTTCACAGCTATGCCCGAGGAACAACTCAAAGCTCTTAAACGTGAATTCGACGAAATAGAGGCGCGCCTTGCCGCAGGCGGCCTTAAGTCCGACGAGATAGAAACCCTGTCCCGGCGCCACTCCGCCTGCCGCACGCTGCTCGACACGGTGGCCGCGGTGGAGAAGGCACGCAAGGAAACCGAAGACACCAGGCAGATGGTGTCCAATACCGACAAAGAGATTGCCGAGATGGCCGCCGCGGAACTCCCCGGCCTGGAAGCCGCCCAGCTCGCCCTCGAAAAGAAACTCAAGCTCCTCATCCTTCCGCCAGACCCGGCGGACACCAAGAACATCTTCCTCGAACTCCGCGCCGGCGTGGGCGGCGACGAATCCGCTCTTTTCGCCGGGGACCTGCTGCGCATGTACACCCGCTTTGCCCAGATTATGGGCTGGAAGGCGGAGCTGCGTGATATTTCTACCACGGGACTAAAAGGCATAAAGAACGCCGTAATGTATATTTCCGGCCAGGACGTTTACGCCTGGCTGAAGTACGAAGGCGGCGTGCACCGCGTGCAACGCGTGCCGCAGACCGAGGCTTCGGGCCGCGTGCACACCTCCACCGTTACGGTGGCCGTAATGCACGAAGTGGACGAGGTTGAGATCAAGATCGAGGCCAAAGATTTGAAGATGGACACCTACCGTTCCAGCGGCGCGGGCGGCCAGAATGTTAACAAGGTGGAGACCGCGGTGCGTATCACGCATTTGCCCACCGGGATCATCACGGCCTGCCAGGAAGAGCGCTCCCAGGGCAAGAACCGCGCCAAAGCCATGGCCATGCTGGCCGCCAAGCTGGCCCAGGTCAGCGAGGAGAACCAGGCCAAGGCCAACGCCGGGGCGCGCAACAGCCAGGTGGGCACCGGCGACCGCTCCGAGAAGATCCGCACCTATAATTTCCCGCAGAACCGCGTGACCGATCACCGCATCCAGATTTCCTGGCATAACCTTGCCACCATCATGGAAGGCGAGATCAAGGATATGCTGGAAGAGATAAGGCTTAAGATCACCGAGGAGGCCGATGACAGCGCGAAAGACCCTGACTGAGGCCGCGGCACGCCTTGAAGAACACGGCGTGGACGAGGCCGGGCTGAACGCCGAGTGGCTGCTGGCCGACGCGCTGGGCGTGCCCCGCATGCGCCTGCTGGCGGAGCCGGGCCTGCCCGTGAGCCCGGCGGCGCTTAAAAAATTTAAAGGTTACCTGCTGCTGAAAGAGCAGGGGCTGCCGCTGGCCTATATTCTGGGCTGGCAGGACTTCAGGGGGCTCAGGATAAACGTGGACAAGCGCGTGCTGGTGCCGCGTCCGGAAACGGAAGAACTGGCCGGGCTGGCCGCCGATTTTTTGAAGACCCGCAAGGGGGAACTGTCGGCGCTGGATTACGGCGCCGGCTCGGGAGCCATAGGGCTGTGGCTGGCGAAGGAATTCCCGGAGCTTAAGCTGACTGCGGCGGAGAAGTCCGTGCGGGCCATCGCCTGCGCCCGGGACAACGCGGTAAGCCTGGGCCTGGCCGAAAGAGTTAAGTTCGTAAGGGCCTCCACGCTGGTCCCGGTTAAAGGCCGTTTCGACGTGATAGTTTCCAACCCGCCCTATATCCCGACCAGCGTGATCCCGGGGCTGGCCCCCGAGGTGCTGAGCGAGCCGCACATGGCGCTGGACGGCGGCGGCGACGGGCTGGACGTGGCGCGCATGCTGGCTGAAATGGCGCCTTCCAGGCTGAAGCCCGGCGGCGCGCTGATTATGGAAATGGGCGAGCAGCAGGCGCCCCGGATGCTGGCGGCCATGCCTTCTTCGAAGTGGGTAGAGAAGCGGGCCTTTAAAGATCTTCAAGGCATAGAGCGGTTCGTGTTCGCGAGGCTGGGCGCCTGACGGCGCTTAAAGGAAAGAATGGATAATTTTATAATTCGTGGCGGCAAACCCCTGAACGGGCAGACGGTAATCAGCGGCTCCAAGAACGCGGCGCTGCCCATCCTGGCCGCCACGCTGCTGACCCGCGAAAAATGCGAGATCAAGAACGTGCCCGAGCTGATGGACATTCGGTCCACCTTCGAGCTGCTGAACTACCTGGGTAAGAACTGCTTTTACGGCTACGGCAACTTTGTGGCCGAAGAACACGCCCAGCTGAAGCTGCACGCCCCCTACGACCTGGTGCGCAAGATGCGCGCCTCCATGCTGGTGTCCGGCCCGCTGCTGGCCCGCTTTAAGAAAGTCCGGTTCTCGCTGCCCGGCGGCTGCTCCATCGGCATGCGCCCGATAGACATCCACCTTGAAGGCTTTAAAAAGCTGGGAGCGCAGGTGTCCTATGAGAAAGGCGACGTAATCCTTACCGCCAAAAAAATGAAACCCGGCAAGGTGAAGTTCCGCTTCCCCAGCGTGGGCGCCACCGAGAACCTTATGATGTGCGCCGCGCTGATTGAGGGCGTGACTACGCTGGAGGGCTGCGCCAAGGAGCCCGAGATAGAGGATCTCGCCAACGCCCTCACCAAGATGGGCGCCCTGGTGGAGGGCGCCGGCACCGCCACCATAAAGATCCATGGGGCCGCCTCGCTTAAAGGCCTGAAATATACCGTGATGCCCGACCGCATCGAGGCCGGGACCTTCATGCTGCTCTGCGCCGCCGCGGGGGGAAAGGTAAAACTGCTGAACGCCGCCCCGAAGAACCTGGAAGCGCTGATCCGCTCGATGAAGAAAGCCGGGGTAAAAATCACCGCGTACAAAGATTCCATAGAAGTAGAAGCGCCCCGGAGCCGCCCTAAACCCGTTAACGTTATCACCCGGCCGCATCCCGGCTTCCCCACCGACCTGCAGGCGCCCTGGATGGCCTTCATGGCCCGGGCCAACGGCGTGAGCGAAGTGCACGAACATATTTTCGAGAACCGCTTCATGCACGCGCCCGAGCTGGTCCGCATGGGCGCGGATATCACGGTGATGGACAAGAAAGCCGTGGTGCGCGGCGTGGCGGAACTCCTGGGCGCGCCGGTGATGGCTTCCGACCTTCGGGCCGGCGCGGCGCTGGTGGTGGCGGCGGCGGCGGCTAAAGGCAAGACGGTGCTGCGCCGCATTTACCATATAGACCGCGGCTACGAGAAACTGGAGCACAAACTGAAGGACCTGGGCGTGGAAGTGTCGCGCGTGAAGGCCTGAGGCGGGGATTTTTAACGGATGACTTTCGAAGAAGCCAACGAAAAGCTTAACTCCCGGCAGGACTTCGCCAAGAAGGACGGCCTGGGGCGCGTCTACGCCTGCCTGGGGAAACTCGGCAACCCGCACCTGCGCCTGAAGTCCGTGCATGTTACCGGCACCAACGGCAAAGGGTCGGCCTGCGCGCTTTTCGAGGCGGCCGGCCGGGCCGCCGGGCTTAAGACCGGGCTTTTCATTTCTCCGCATCTTGTGAACATCACCGAGCGCATCCGCGTGGGCGGGGTGGAAATCAGCAGGGAGCTTTTTGCTGCGACCCTGGCGGAAGTGCTGGCCGCCGGGCCTGACCTCAGCTTTTTCGAGCTGCTCACCTGTATGGCCTTTCTGGTGTTCGAGCGGGCCGGCGTACAGCTGGCCGTGGTGGAAGTGGGCATAGGCGGGCGCTGGGACACCACCAACGTGCTGCCGAAGCCGGAGCTTTGCGTGATAACTTCGGTGGATTACGACCATAAAAAGTTTTTGGGCGATACTCTGCCCGAGATAGCCGCCCAGAAGGCCGGCATCATCAAACAGGGCGGCGTCTGCCTGGCGCCGCTGCTACCCCCCGAGGCGCGGAGCGTAATCTCGGCCGAGGCCGAAGCGAAGAACGCGCAGTGCCACTTTTTTGCGCCGGCCTTTGAGATAGTCTCCCGCGACTGGGAGCGCGGCTGCATGACGCTGCGGCACAAGAAGAGCGGGGAAGAGTACGCCTTCGGCATCATGGGCGAGAAACAGGTTTCTAACGCCACGCTGGCGTGGGAAGGGCTGGAGTTTATGCGCGGGGCGGGCTGGCCCATTTCGCGCGCCCACGTTGCCGCGGGCTTCGCCGCCGTGCGCTGGCCGGCCAGGTTTCAGCCGCTTAAGGGCGGGCCGGCCCTGGGCAACGCGCTGTTCATTATCGACGGGGCGCATAACGAGGAGGCCGCCAGGGCTTTCGCGGCCTCGTGGAAGGCTTCCCCTTTCTACGGAAAAAAAGCGGCTTTCGTGATGGGCATCCTGCAGGACAAGGAAAGGCGGGTCATTCTGGAGACTCTTGCCGGCCTCGCCGACCGTTTTATCTTCACCCGGCCCGATTCGCCGAGGGCCGCGGACCCCTGCGCGCTGGCGGACGAGCTTGCCGCCATAAGGCCGGGCGTAGAAGTGGAAGTGCAGGAAGATATAGGCGCGGCCCTGACCGCCGCTTCCAGCTCGGGTACTGCGGCGGTGCTGGGGTCTTTCTACCTGGCCGGCGCGGCGCTCGAGAGACTTTGCGGAAAGGACGGCGGACTTTAACCCGCCTGGATACAGGAGACATTATGCTTGGAATAGGTATAGATATAGGCGGTACTAATACTAAACTAGTGGTGGTGAACCGCGCCGGCAAGCTGATGGCGCAGGAAAGGTTCCGCACCGAACCGGCCCGGGGCGTTACCGTTTTTATCAAACGCCTGGCCGCCGTCGTTTCCGAATTCAAACGGGACTATGGCAGGCAGCTGGTTTCCATAGGTATAGGCGCCGCCGGCGACGTGGACCCCGAGCGCGGAATCCTGCGCTTCGCGCCCAACCTGGGCTGGCACGGCGTAAAGATCTCAGGGCCGCTCGAGAAACTTACCGGCCTGCCATGTTCCATGGAGAACGACGCTAACATGGCCGCCTGGGGCGCCTACGAGCTGGAGCTCGGCCGCAAAAGCGCCAATATCCTGACCCTGACGCTGGGGACCGGCATCGGCTCGGGGATGGTGCTGGACAGCAAGCTTTACCACGGCTCCACCGGCTCTGCCGGAGAGGCCGGCCATATCAAGCTGGAACCGGGCGGCAGGCACTGCAACTGCGGCGGCCGGGGCTGTTTCGAGGCTTACTGCGGCAGCTACGCCATTATGGCGCGCGCGCGAGAGCTGATAAAGAACGAAGCCGCCTTCGTTAAGAAGTATTCAGAACCAGGGCATGAGAAGTTCAATACGATCTGCCTTACTAACGCCGCCGCGGCCGGCAATGCCGCCGCACGCAAGGTCTGGGCCGAGACCGGGCATTACCTGGGGCGGGGCCTGGCCGGGCTGGTGCTGGTGCTTAACCCGGAATACGTGGTGCTTACCGGCGGCGTCTCCAGGGCGCTGAAGTGGTTCATGCCGGCCATGCAGAAAGTCCTGCGCGCGCAGCAGATCAAGACCCCTTTTCTTAAGATGAAGGTGAAGGTCTCCGAAGACGCCGACCTGGGCTCGCACGGCGCGGCGCTGTTCGGCCTGGAGCGGGCGCTAAAATAAGCGAGTAGCGGAGCAAGAAACAGTTTTATCGAAATTAATGAATAAAAATCTGCTGATAGTTCTACTGCTCGCGGGCTTAGCCGCCCGGGCCGCAGCCTACGACCTGCCTGTTTCCACCGGCACGCACAGGGTTCATTTTAATTCCGATTACGCCAAGTTCAATGAATATACCCGCGCGATAGATCTCGAAGGCAACGTGAAGCTGGAGGAGTTTTCCGCAGAGGATAAACCGGTAAAGCTGATCCGGGCCAGGCTGCTTACCGTGAACATGGATAGCCGCACAGTTGTTTCCCCGTCGGACTTCGTGATGGACGACGACACCGGCACGGTCTACGGCAAGAGCGGCACGATGAACTACGGCACGGAGTCGGGGCGTATAACCGACGGGCGGTTCTCCTACAAGAACTTCATCTTCCGCGGCCGCTCGGTAGAGTTCGATAAATCCGGGTACCTTTATAAGAAGGCCAGTATCACCAGCTGCGACGAGGAGCCGCCGCATTACAAGTTCAGGTCCTCGCGCGTGTATCTGGTGCCGGAGAAATACTTTCTGGCTTATAACAACGTTTTCTTCGTGGGAAAAATACCGGTGTTCTATCTGCCGGTGCTATACCGGCCGCTTATGGCGGGCACGCCTTTCGTCAGCATCTTCCGCCCTGGTTACGACCAGCGCAACGGGCTGTTTGTGAAGTCCACCTTCGTTTACCGCGTCAGCTCGACCACCAGGGCCAAGCTGTTCCTGGATTACTTCTCAAGGCGCGGCATCGGCCTCGGCGGAGAGTTCGATTACCGCAAGCCGGAAAAGAATATCACGGATATCTCCGTTTACCATATTAAGGAGAGCGGGACGGATACCAGGCGTTGGGGCGCGAACGGCGGTTACTGGCATATGCTGAACCGCTTCAACGAATCCGACCCGGCCCAGTACTACAGCCAGGGCGTATTCAGGCTGCTCTCAGACCCGAGGGTGAACAACGACTTTTTCCGCAGCAACCCTTTTGCGGTTAGCCCGGACGAACAAGCCAGCGTGGCCGTGACCCGGAAGACCAACTACACCCTTACGCGCCTGAGCGCCTCCGGGCGGGAGGTCAAGTCTCCCGACCTTACCCGTTTCGTCAAGGCGGAGAGTTCCCTGCCCAGGCTGGATTTCAATACTGTTCCCTTCACCGTGCTGAAACTTCCGGTGCTGAACTCTTTCAGCAGCTACTTCGAGGATGCCAGGGACGCAGGCACTGATTTTTATCAGAAGCGCGGCAATGCCGCCTGGACCTTGTCAAAGGCCGTGCCGCTGGCCCCGCGGTTCACGCTTTCTCCCTCCGCTTTCTATAGTCAGTCCGTGTTCATTTCCACGGAGTCAGGCGGCAACGACAGGTGGGTGGGGCGTTACGGCGGCGGCGCCACGCTGCGTTACGACAGGTTCTGGGGCTCCCTGGACCTGGGCTACGCCTACACGCGCAGGATGAGGGACAACAAGATGGAGAACGCTTTAGGTGCTCCCGACAGGGGGCAGGAAGTGAATTCGCTGTCTTCGCAACTTTTTCTGATGCCGCGTTACAATACCTATTTCAAGCTGTCCACCGCTTACGACCTGCGGGATTATTTTCACGCGTCGTTTAACAGGCGCCTCGCCCCTATTGCGGCGGAGGCCTACTACGCGCCGCATCCGGGAATGGACGTTTTTGCGGCGGAAACCTACGCCTTGGCTGGCGGCAGCAACAGTTTCGTGACGCAGGTGAACTTCGGCGATAAAGAGAACTACTTCGGTTTTGGCGTGGCCAATTACAGCACCGACTCGCGGGCCTGGATTCTGAACAACATGCTGGGCTTCCGGCCGGGCAAGACTTCCGCGTGGCGGCTGGAACTGGCGCTGCGCTACAGGATGCTCAACGACGGCGGACTCAATTTCAGCGAGGTCAACTTCTTCGAAAAGGCCGTCACGCTGTACCGCGACTTTCACGATTTCCGCACGCGCTGGAATTTCCGGGAGCGCTCGGGCGGCGTAAGGGAATTCTTCTTCTACCTGAACCTGAAGATCAGTGAGCCGGCGCGCAAGGACGATTTGGAAGAAAAATCCAGGGCGTACTGGCACCCGTGGCGGGCTGAAGGGGAACTCCGCGACTAAGTCGCCGGCGTTGTGGCGTTAATTTTTAAAATGATAAACTTTCTGTCTAGGGAGCAGGAGCATAATATGAAAAAACCTCTTTGGCTGGTTACCGGCGGGGCCGGGTTCATCGGTTCCAATATCGTGGAGGAGCTGGTGCGCCGCGGGTGCCGCGTGCGCGTGTTTGATAATTTTTCCACCGGCAAGGCGGAAAATCTGGCCCCTTTCAAGGGCAAGTTTGAGCTGGTGAAGGGCGACCTGCGCGAGCCCAGGGACCTGGCGAAGGCGATGAAGGGCGTCACCTACGTGCTGCACCAGGCGGCGTTCCGCTCGGTGCCCAAGTCCGTGGACAACCCGCGCGCGGCCAACGACAATAACGCTACCGGCACGCTGAACGCGCTGATGGCCGCCAGGGAAGCCGGAGTTAAGCGCTTTGTTTACGCGGCTACTAGTTCGGCCTACGGCGACTGCAAGATATTCCCGCAGACGGAAGACCTGCCCACCATGCCGGTCTCCCCGTATGCCGTCAGCAAGCTGGCCGGCGAGCAGTACTGCCACGTGTACGCCAAGACCTTCGGCCTGGAGACGGTGGCGCTGCGCTACTTCAACGTTTTCGGCCCCAGGCAGAATCCCGAGTCGGTCTATTCCGCCGTGATTCCGCGTTTCATGGAACTATTCCTGCAGCAGAAGCCGCTGGAAATCCACTGGGACGGCCGCCAGTCCCGCGACTTTACCTACGTGGCCAACGTGGTGGACGGCAATATCCGCGCCGCGCTTGCGCCTGCCGCTAAAGTTTCCGGCCTGACCATCAATGTGGCTACCGGCACCTGCATCTCGCTCCTGGACATCGTGCACGGGCTGGAGAGAATCACCGGCCGGAAGACAGAGAAGGTCTTTTCTCCCAAGCGCAAAGGCGATATCCGCAAGACCTTCTCTAATATCTCCCGCGCACGCCGGCTGCTGGGCTATAAGCCGCTGGTCAAATTTCCCGAAGGGCTCAAGCTTACGTGGGCTTATTTTTCAGAAAAATGGGGTAAAAAATGATCTTCAACGTTTCGTCATCCTCCGGCTGGATAGAGGTGGTCTGCGGCAGCATGTTCTCCGGCAAAACGCAGGAGCTCATCCGCCGCCTGAAACTGGCCAACATCGCCAAGCAGAAGGTTCAGGTTTTCAATTCCCACCTGGACGTGCGCTACTCCAAGGAGCACCTGGTCTCGCATGACAAGTCCACGCTGGCGGCGCACCCGGTAAAGACACCCAGGGAGATTCTTAAGGAAGTGTTGCCCGATACTCAGGTGGTGGGCATCGACGAGGCGCATTTCTTCGGCTCCGAAATTGTGGAAGTGGCGCAGAAGCTGGCCAACTCCGGCAAGCGCGTGATCGTGGCCGGGCTGGATCAGGATTACCGCGGCGAAGCTTTTGACAACATGGCCAAGCTGATGGCCGTGGCCGAGTTCGTCACCAAGAACCTGGCCATCTGCATGGTCTGCGGCAACCCGGCGCACTTCAGCCAGCGCCTGACCGATTCCGGCAAGCGCATAGTGGTGGGCGCCGGCGACAAATACGAAGCCCGCTGCCGCAAGTGTTTCCAGCCGGAAAAATAATACAGTAGCAACCAAGGTAACTCTTCATGTACAGATCTGAAAAATTCAACCCCGGCCTCTTCGGCAAGCTTTTCCACCTGGGCGCCAAGCTGGCGGCGGCCAACCGCTGGCTCAAGCTGGGCGAGGTTATCCCCTGGGAAAAGCTGGACGTCAGCTATAGCCGGTATTTCGCCGAGGGCGCCGGCCGCCCCGCCAAGGATTCCCGCCTGGTCTGCGGCCTGCTGCTAGTGAAGCGGCTGAAGGGCCTTTCAGACGAGGATGCCGTGGCCGAATTCATGGAGAGCCCGTACATCCAGGCTTTCTGCGGGCAGGAATATTTCGCGCTGGAAGATGTGATCAACCCGGGCATCCTTTCCGAGCGGCGCAAGCGCCTTGGGGCTGACTTCATGGCCCAGCTCGAAGGGGAACTCGCCGCAGCCCTGAAGGCCGATAAGGCGCTGGAGTTCCACCTGCCGCGCTCCGCCGCCGGGGAAGGCGGCTTCTGGGACGCCTTGCTGGCTAAAGCGCGCGCTTTGATAGGGAAGTAGCCGCCTCGGCCGCAAATGAAAAGACCGGGAAAGTTCCCGGTCTTTTCGCTTTTATGCGGCGGGTTCCAGCTTAGGGCGACCAGTCGGGAGTGAAGGAGTGGCCGTTCATCTCCGTCAGGGGGTGGGGCGCGCTGCCGTCGGCGTCCATGATGAAAATTGACCGCTTGCCGTTGCGCGTGGAGGTGAAAGCTATAAAGCGACCGTCCGGCGACCAGGACGGGTCTTCGTTGTTGCCGGCTTTGGAGGTAAGGCGGCGGATCTGGCTGCCGGTAAGGTCGGTGGCGAAAATGTTTAAGCTTTCTTTGTTCGTTTCGCGCCCCGAGAAGACTATCCATTCCCCGGAGGGTGACCAGGAGGGGGAATCGCACCAGTTGAGTCTGGTTAGGCGGCGGGCCTGGCCGCTGGCCAAATCCAGCACGTAGATCTGCGGGGTGCCCGACTTGTCAGACACGAAGGCCACCTGTTTTCCGTCGGGCGACCAGGTGGGCGAGGAACTCACGCCGAAGCCCTTCAGGAGTTTCTTCATCTCCTTGGTAACCACGTTTAGCGTGTAGATGTTGGGGTCTTCTCCGCGGGACATCGTCATTACCATGGTCATGCCGTCAGGTGAAATGCCGCCCGGGATGTTGAGGCCCTGAAAGGTTGTGAACGGGCGGATCTTGCCGGCCTTCAGGTTTATCTCGAACATGTCCGGATTGCCCCAGCGGTAGGTGGTGTAATAGATGCGGGAAGCGTCCTGGGACCAGCGCGGCAGCAGGTCGATGCTGTTGTCCGAGGTGAGGCGGGTCAGGCCTTCCCCGTCGTAATCCGCCATGTATATTTCTTTGCGCCCGGTGGAGTTGTTAGAGAAGGTGAGTTTGGAATGCGCTATGCCGATGCGTCCGGTAAGGCGCAGTACCACGTCGTCGGCAAAGATATGCGCGGCCCGGCGCATCGCGCGTTTCTCCCCCTGATAGAATTTTTCCATCACCACCTTGCCGGTATCGAGGTCGTAGAGGCGGGCGGAGAAGGTCCACACCGTGCCGGCGTCCTGCGCCCGGCCGGTGATCAGGTGCCCGGCCAGATTCTTCCAGTAGGCCAGGGCTTCGGGGCCCGAGTCCAGGTTCGCCTGGGCCATCGGGTCCTCTTTAATGTCGAAATAGCGGGAGTAAAGCAGGTCGGCGCGGATTATTTCCCTGAAGGAATCGGCCAGCGCCAGGTCCTCCGGCTTGTCCAGCCGTGTCGGCAGAAATTTGGCCATGGCCACGGCGGTCGTCTTGACCTGCTGGCCCTGGGCGACGCCTATGAAGATATCTGTGCCCGCGCAGACTGGCCGCGCGGTCGCGGCTATCAGCAGCAGGGCCGCAAGAGTCTTCATAGGTTTGTAGCTCACACTTTTTTAACCGGGGTTTTTTTAACCGGTGCTTTTGTCGGTTTCTCGGCGGCCGGCTTAGGAGGCGAAAGCCTGTTTAGGTAGTCCTTCGCTGTTTTGGCTTCCTGGGAAGCCGGGAAATCTCCGACCACGGAGTGGAGGTACCTCATTGCTTCGGGTTTCTTGTCGTTCCCGATTTTGAGCAGCGAGAGGGCGTACTTGAGGCGCGCGGCGGGGATCCTTACGGATTTGGGGAACTTCTCCAGCACGGTGGCGTAGGCCAGAGCGGCGTCTTGCCAATGCTCTTTCAGGTACAGCGATTCGCCAAGGTAAAAATACGAGCTTTCGGCCATTTCCCCGGTGGGGAACTTGGACAGGTAGCCTTTGAAGCCGGCGGCGGCGCCGTCGAAGTTGTTGCCGAGGTAGGCGTTATAAGCCTCGTTGTAGAGCCTGGACGGCAGCAGGGCGTTGTCCATTTCCTCCTGCTGCTTCTTTATGCTCTGGCCTATCACGTTTACGCGCTTGTTCATCGAGTTGTCTATCTCGTCCAGGCGCCCGGTCAGTTTCTGCATCTGCCCGGAGATGTCCTTCATGCTTTCCGAGGAAGCGTTGAGGTTTTTGGAGAGGTCTTCCATCTTGACCGCCAACTCGGCCTGGTTCTTCTGCATCGTGGTCAGGTTATTGTTCAGGTCGTCCATCTGGCTCTGCATCTGCAGCATGTCCTGCTGGGTGGCTACGCAGCCGGCGGCCAGCAGGCAGAGGGGAAGAATTAAATATTTTTTCGAGAACATTTATTTTACCTTTACTTTGGTTTCGGCGCGGCGGTTCTCGTGCCAGCAGGCGTCGGTGGCCTCGGAGCAGAGGGGTTTTTCCTCGCCGTAAGAGATGGTTCCCACCGAGCTTTCAGGCACGCCCAGGCGCACGTAGTAGTCGCGGATGGACTTGGCCCGCTTCTGGCCCAGGGCCAGGTTGTACTCGGTGGTGCCGCGGTCGTCGCAGTGGCCTTCCACCATCACGGCCCAGTCTTTGTGGGTCTTGAGCAGCGCGGCGTTATCCTGCAGCGTCTTTTGGGTGTCTATGGAAAGTTCGTAGCGGTCGTAGTCGAAATTAACCGTCTTGATGCTGGCCTGGGAAGTAAATTCCCCACCGCGGATGTCGCCTTCCGTAGACGTGGTGTCGGTGCTCTCCGTTATATCCATTGTAGGAATGGTGACGGTATCGCCGGTCATGTCGCTGCCGGTAGCGTTGGCGTTTTTCTTGTTCTTGTTGTTGCAGGAAGAAAGGGTAAAGGCCGCGAGCAGCGGCAGGGCAAGAGCGAGGAGCAGGGTGTTCTTTTTCATGTTA
>JBBRDG010000020.1:0-35648 GCA_038204165.1 Elusimicrobiales bacterium | reverse complement strand
CGAATTTTCGGGCTTGTACCAGCAGAGCGGGCGGAAGCCGGAGGCGAAGCCGCCGGAGCGGGTGCAGGTACCGGCGGCAGGATCCTCGTCGCTCAGTACCGAGGACAGGGGCTGCGTGCAGACGGAGCCCTGCAGGTAAGTGTCCAGGCGGCACTGCGTGGCGGGATGGCTCTCGAACATGGAGGTGACCACTTTGGGGTCCGGCGTGTCGTAGCGGGGCGCGACCGTCTCGTTATGCAGGGCCATAAACAGGGAGGCTACGGATTTGCCGGCTCTGGTGCTCCTGACGCAGATGGCCTGGTCGTCGGCGGAAGTGTAAGCGGCCTGGCAGGCCGCTGCCGCCAGCGCGTCGTCTTCCGGGGCGCGGGTGAATTCTTTGGAGCCGGGGTCAGCGAAGACCTGCCGTAGGCACTTAAGGTTGGCGTAGTAATCCGACTGGCCCTCGTTGGAGGCCCACTGGCTGAAGCCGCTCATTTTCTTGGGCGCGCCGCCCAGGTGGTGGCCGAGTTCATGGCAGACCACCAGCGCGAAGCCGTCCATGGTGACGGCGGCGTGGCGGGCCAGGCCGCCGTACATATTGAGGACGTATACGCTGCCGTTCTGCTGGGCGGAGGCGTTAACGGTGGCGTCCTTCCAGAGCCGCTTTATCTGCAGCGTGCCGCCCAACCCCGCAATTACCGGGGCGTAAATCCTCTGTACAGTATCGAGCACCTTATTGAATTGTTCCTCTCCGATACCCTTGTTCTGGGGCGAACCGACCGGGATGGAAAGGTTGTTGGGGGGCAGGAAGCCAGGGCAGTCCGAGGCGGTGGCGGGCATTGCGGCGCCCAGCAGGAGGGCGGCGGCGGCTGAAAACAGAGCGGTCTTATTCATTGGTTCTTCCCTTGTTGGCTTATGACGAATATCAATACAAGTCTATTATAGCGAAAAGTGAAAGGCGTCAGGAAATCTTGCAGATCTTGCAGTCCTGGCCGTCGGCGTCTTTATCTTCCTTGCCGAAAGAAAGGGCCAGGTTAAGCAGTACGGCCAGCACCGTGCCGAAGGCGATACCGGCGATGTTGACGGACCCGAAAGTGAACCCTTTGACGCCGAGCCCGGTGGAGATGATAATGGAGGAGCCGGCGATGATCAGGTTCTTGTGCGAGCAGAAGTCTACTTTGGCGTCCACCCAGATCTTTATGCCCATCATCGCGATAAGGCCGTACAGTAGCACCGTTACGCCGCCGAGCACAGGCGCGGGGATGGACAGGATGACCGCGCCGAACTTGGGGCAGAGGCCCAGTAGCAGCGCTATGCAGGCCGCGGCTATGAAGTTATACACGCTAAAAACTCTGGTGATAGCCATAACGCCCATATTCTCGGCATAAGTGGTCTGCGGCGTGCCGCCGCCCATAGCCGAAACGAAAGAGGCCGCGGCGTCGCCCAGGTAGGCGCGGCCCAGGTGCGGGTTCAGGTCGCGCTTCATGTAGCCGGAGATAGCCTCGATGTGGCCTTTATTTTCTGCCACCAGCACCACGAAGACCGGAGCTATCACCAGCAGGGCCTCCAGGCTGAACGCCGGCGTGATGAAGGGCGGCAGGCCCAGCCAGGGCGCGGCCGCTATGGCCGCCATCTGCGCGGGGTCGATAATGCCTAGCACCAGCGAAAGCGCGTAGCCGGCGAGCACGCCGGTAAGGATGGGCAGCAGGCGCAGCAGACCCCTGGTGTAAATTGAAACACAGGCCGCCACGGTGAAGGTGGCCACCGCCACGAAAAGCCTTACGGATTCTCCCGAGTTGGTCAGCCGGAAGTCGGCGTTGAAGAAGTTGGCCACGGCTGAAGAGGAAAGGTTCAGGCCGATCAGCGCCACTACCGCGCCGGTCACCACCGGGGGCATCAGGCGGTCTATCCATTTGGAACCGAAGCGGATCGTCACGGCCCCCGCTATGGCGTACAGCACCGCGGCGCCGGCGATGCCGCACAGCGCGAAGGGTATTTTCTCTGACATGCCGCCGGTGACGGCCAATACCGGGCCGATAAAGGCGAAGGACGAGCCCAGGTAGCTGGGGACTTTGGCGCGGGTGATAGCGATGAAGAGCAGCGTGCCGATGCCGGAAAAAAAGATGGCCGTCTGCGGGTTGAACCCCATTAAGATGGGGGCAAGCACCGTGGCGCCGAACATAGCCACCACGTGTTGCATGCCCATCGGGATCAGGCGCGATAGCGGCAGTTTATCTTCAGGATAATAAAGCTTGTTCATTTTTTCCCCTTTAGCAGGCTTAATAATATAAATATTCAGGTCGCCGGAGCAAAAAAAGACCGGGCCTTGCGACCCGGTCTTTGTTCTTTGCCGTTGAGTTTAGCGGCAGAAACCCTGATAGGTGTTGATCTGCTGGGTTGTAGAGCCGGTGCCCTTGTACTCGGCGAGGACCTTGCCGGCCTGCACGAAGCTGGCGGCGATGTCTTTGGTGGTGGTCTCGTAATAATACCGCACATCCTGCCAGCCGGGCCGGCTCACCCAGACGGGGTGGCAAGTGGGGATGTAGGGAGGCTGGCCGGGATTCGGGGCCTTAACTACGGGCACGTCCGAGACGTCGGCGGCCAGTTCGCCGAATTTAAGGATGGATTCTTCCACCTTGGCGGAAAGCTCGGGGGAAACTTCTTCGGAAGCCGCTATGCCGCGGCAGACAGTCTGCTGGTACTGGGCGGTGCAGGACTGGTTGCCCCACTGTTCCGGGGTCCGGGTTACGGTGGTGGCTATGTTGCCGGTCAGGTCGAAAGTCTGGCCGAGCTGGGCGGCCGTAAGGGTGAACTGGTCGGCCACGTTGATATTTTTATCGAAGCTCAGCTGGACTACGGTCGGCTTGCTGCCGCCGTTCTGCACTTCCAGTTTTATCTTTTTCTGCTGGCCTTCCTGGCCCAGGATGACCTTGGTCTGGAACGCGCCGGGATTAAGGACTACATTGCCGGAGGCCTGCTTGAAGGTGATTAATTCATGGATGGTGAACGTGCCGCCGAATTTTATTTCATCGCAGGCCGCCAGTACCGCCACCAGACATAAGCCCGCCAATATTTTCTGTGTCTTCATTAATAGTTCCTCCGCTTGATTTAAATGGATGCCGTAGCAGTGCTCCCTACCTGAATAAAATTAAATCAAAATAGCGGCTGCGGACGTAAGAGCCAAAAGACCCAGCAAAAAATGGGACTTTTGGCCTAGAAAAGAAAAACCGCCGGGAGGCCGGCGGCTTTTGTCGCGGAGCGCTGCCGGTTAATTCTGTTTAAGTGTAGTTTTCAGCACTGCCAGCGCCTTATCGGGGTCGGAAACGTTTATAAGCAGGCGGCCGCTGGAACCGCCGAAGGAGGTGCCGTAAACCGTGGTGATGTTGACATTGCTCTCGCCCAGGATCTTTGAGAGGCGCAGCAATTCGCCGGGTTTATCGGGCAACTCTACGGAAAGCATGGAGGTCTCTATGGTGGTAAAGCCCGCGCCGGTAAGGATATGGCTCACCTTGCGGTCGGCGTCTACTGCTATGCGGACCACGCCCGAGTCGTCGCGGATCTCGGAGGCTATGCCTATGATGTTTATCCCTTCGTTGGCGAACAGTTCCACGAATTTGCTGAGGGCGCCCGGGACGTTGGGCAGGAACACGGTGTATTGCCTTATAAGTTTTACCATAATGGCTCCGGCTTCTTGGGGTGGGCCTATATAAAGACCTATACTATTAAATAACTTTTTAGGCCGGCGGGTAAAGCGGGGTTTGGGCAGCGGAGAAAGCACCGGAGCAAAAGTTATATAATCAGAAACAGGAATGAACATCTTTCCAGCGGGAAAATCCAGAAGGCTTTCCGCCTTCGCGCTGGCCGCGGCGGCCGTTTGCGGCTTCATGGCCGTGAAGGCCGCGCTGGACCTGCTTACCCTCATGGAAGTGTTCTCCACTCCGGCTTTCTTTCTGGCGCTGGCCCGGGCCCAGGTGCCGGTGGAGATGCCGCCTATGGCCACCCTGATCACGCGCCATATGCGTTCTGTTTTCGTGTTCTTTTTCTTTTTCTGGCTGTCCGGCTTCACGCTGGCGGCCGGGGTGCTGCGCCGCAAGGAATGGGCCAGGCGCGGGGCCGTGGCCATGCTTTACCTGCTTTCGGCGGCGCTGCTGCTGCTGCTGCTTTTCCCCTGGCTGGTGGTGCCGCGCCAGCTGATGTACGAAGGTCTTTCGCTGGCGCCCGATTTTAACGACGCCGTAAGGGTGGCGGCCTTCTTCGCCAGGACGACCTCCTTCCTGCTGGGCGCGCTCTGCCTGTGGTGGGCGCTGGCGCTGGACCGCGGCGAGCTCCATAAAGAATTCTGAGAAGGCCGTTTAAGGCCGAGGCGTGATATAATAAATTAAGGCCGCAGCCAGGGCCTGCCCGCGCGGCAAGCGCGGCACCGGAGGCGATCATGTGGAACTATACTGAAAAAGTTTTCGACCATTTCAAGAACCCCAGGAACGTGGGCGAGATAGAAAACCCCGACGCTGTGGGCGAGGTGGGCAGCGTGATCTGCGGCGACGCGCTTAAGCTTACGCTTAAGATAGACAAGCCTACCGAAAAGATTACCGACGCCAGGTTTAAAACTTTCGGCTGCGCCAGCGCCATAGCGTCCTCCTCCGCCCTCACCGAAATGGTGAAGGGCCTTACGCTGACCGAAGCTGCCAAGATTACCAACAAGCAAATAGCCGACTTTCTGGGCGGCCTGCCCGGCGAGAAGATGCACTGCTCCGTGATGGGCATGGAAGCCCTGGAGGCCGCCATCAACAACTACCGCGGCGGCAAAGCTGAAAAGATAATGATAGGCGTCGGCGAGCGCGTGGTCTGCAAATGCTTCAACGTCACCGAGTCCGTCATTCTTAAAGCCATAAAGCTTAACAAACTGCACACCGTGGAAGAAGTGACCAACTTTACCAAGGCCGGCGGCGGCTGCGGCCAGTGCAAAGGCGAGCTGGAAAAAATCCTGAAGGACTACTGGGCCGAGGCGGAACATAAAAGTTTCGCTAAGATGACCGTGGTGGAAAAGATCAAGATGATCGAGAAAGTGCTCTCCGAGGATGTAAACCCCAAGCTGAAAGCCGACGGCGGCTGGATAGAACTGGTGGACATAGAAGGCCAGAAAGTAAAGCTGCGCTTCCTGGGCATGTGCCACGGCTGCCCGTCCTCCGGCGCCACGCTTAAAAACGTGGTCGAGAAAGAACTAAAAGAGCGCATAGACCCCGAGATAATCATCGAAGCGGAATAAATAAAGGTTTGATGGGGAGGGACGGCCAGGGGTTTACCCTGAGCACCCGTTGCGGATGGGGGGCCCCGCCATCAAAGTCAGGCGGGGGGAAACCGACGCAAGGGTTTCCTCGGTCCGGGTGAGCAGAGGCCAGCCCGCCCCACCCGACTTTGCCTCTCGCGGTTCTTTGCAGGAACGATTCTGCCTTTTAAGTGTATCCCTAAATATGAAAATAGGCGCGGCGCTTGGTTTTAACCTTATTGACTACCCCGGCAAAATAGCCGCGGTGGCCTTTGCGCCCGGCTGCAACTATAGCTGCCCCCACTGCCACGCCAAACCCATTCTGGGCACCGCCGCGCCAATCAACGAAGAAGATTTCTTCAGTTATTTAACCACCGTGCGCGACTGGGTCAGCGGCGTGGTCATCTGCGGCGGCGAACCCACCCTGCAACCCGACCTGGTAGACTTCATCAAGCGCCTGCGGGCGCAGGACCTGGCCGTAAAGCTGGACACCAACGGCAGCAATCCCCAGGTGCTCCACCAGCTCCTGGCTGAAAACCTGGTGGATTACGTGGCCATGGACATAAAAGGCCCCCGGCACCTCTGGCCAAACCTTTCGGGCAATCCCGGCGCCGAGGCCGCCATGCTTGAAAGCATGCCGTTGGTGGCGCGGTTCCCCACCTACGAATTCCGCACCACCGTGGCCCCGGTCGTGCGCGGGGGGGGCGAGATCTCTTTCCTGACCGTGCCCGAAATGGCCGCAGCCGCCCGGCTGCTGGTTGAAGTCACCGGCAGCGACCATCACAAATACTATGTGCAGAAATTCGTGCCCAGGAAGGACGGCCTTATCGACCCGCGGCTGGAGTCTTTCCCCGAAACCCCCGTGCAGCTGCTGCAGGACATCCACGCCGAAGTTTTAAAGTATATTCCCAACACCCAGTTAAGAGGTTGATATGAGCAAACTCGAAATAGCGGTGCAGAAACTCCACGCCGAAGTTAAAATGCCCGCCTACGCCCACGACGGCGACGCCGGCCTGGACCTTTACTCCACCATCGACCGCACCCTGCAGCCCGGCGAGCGCGCGCTTATCCCCACCGGCCTGAAGATGGCCATCCCCCACGGCTACGAAGGCCAGGTGCGCCCCAAGTCCGGCCTGGCCCTTAAGCACGGCATAACGGTGCTGAATACTCCCGGCACCGTGGACGCCCCCTACCGGGGCGAAGTGGGCGTGATTCTTATAAACCTGGACCCCAAAACCGCTTACGAAGTAAAGAAAGGCGAGAAAGTGGCCCAGATGGTCTTTAATAAAGTGGAATACGCCGCGTTCACCGAGACGTCCGAACTTCCCGAGACAACCCGCGGCGCAGGCGGCTTCGGCAGCACCGGAAAGCACTGATTGTCCGCTGAAACAGGTAAGCCCGGCAGGATAAGCCGGGCTTCTTGTTTTTTACGGTTTATTTGCTTTAATGTAGCAAGGCTCGGACAAATACTACTGTATATATGAATTTTCTGGACATGCGGACCATAGTTGTGGGGCAGGCAATCGGCGGCGTCATCTGCACGCTCGTGGTAGGTCTGCTCTGGCTGCATAACAGGCGACGCTACGCCGGGCTGTCCCTGTGGTTCGCGGGCTACGCTCTCCAGCTGGCAGGCGTGCTGCTCCTGCTGACGCGCGGCCTCCTGCCGAACTTAATTTCCATGGTGGTCGCCAATATGCTGAATATGGGCGGCATGGTATTCCTGTACGCGGGGTTCGCCCGGTTTACCGGCCGGCCCGGTTTTGACCGCCTGAACTGGATCCTGCTGGCCGTCTTTTCCTGCATATTTTATTATTTCTCCATTATCGTTCCGGACCTCCCGGCCAGGAATGCGGTCCTGAATATCTTTCTTGCGTACTTCGCCGTCAGGAGCGTTCTGCTGCTGCGCGGCGGCCCGGCTGAGCTGCGGCCCTTTTTCCGCTCCGCAACCTATACGCTTACTGGCTTCGTCCTTGTCTGCGCCGTGCGCCTGGGCTTCCTCCTTTTCGGCCATCCCGCGTATGAATTTTACAGTACTTCCGGCCCCGACGCTTTCTTGCTGCTGATTTACCCGGCCATAGTCGTGATGCTCACGTTCAGCCTCTTCCTGATGGTCAACCGCCGGCTGCTTGCCGATACCCAGGCGGATTATAAAGGCCGTTTGCAGGCCGAGGCGGCGCTGAATGGCGCGCTGAAGCTGGCCAGGCTCGGTACCTGGAGCTGGGATATAAAGAACAACTGCGTCAGCTGGTCAGGGGAGATGTATAACATCTTCGGAATCGACCCCAAAACTTTTTCCTGCGACCTGGCGAGGATCATGACCAGGGCCATTCATCCTGAGGACAGGGCCAGGGTGGAGGCGGCTAACCTGGCGGTGATGAAGGATGGGAAGCCTGAGGGCACTGAATACCGCGTAATCTGGCCGGACGGCAGCGTGCATTGGATCTACGCCGAAGCTTTCGAATTGATCAAGGATGAGGGCGGCGCCCCGAGCGTTTTAAAAGGATACGCTCAGGATATCACCACACGCAAAAATTCGGAAGAAAAACTTGTGAGCAGCGAAAAATCCTTCCGCGATCTGTTCGAGAACATGAGCGAAGGTTTTGCCCTGCATAAAATAATCCTGGATGCGGAAGGCCGGGCCGTGGACTACAGGTTCCTGTCCGTAAATAAGGCTTTTGAGGTCCTTACAGGATTGAAAGCCGCCGATATTATAGGCAAGACGGTACTGCAGGCGCTGCCCGGACTGGACGAGGAATTTATCCGCGTCTATTCCCAGGTAGCCTTAACAGGAGAACCTGTTACTTTCGAGCGCAGGTCCGAGCCGCTGGGGAAGGACTACCGGGTGGTGGCTTACCGGCCCTCGCCTGAACAGTTCGCAACGATCTTTTCAGATATAACGGAATGGAAAAAAACGGAAGCCGCACTTAAAGCCAGCGAGGAACATTCCCGCCTGATAGTCGAGAACGCTCCGGAGGCTATCTTTGTGCAGAGCGAGGGCAAGTTCGTTTACCTTAACCCGGCCTGCTGCGCCCTGCTCGGCGTGCAGCGCCAGGAAGAGCTGCTTGGGCGGGATTTCATGGACCGGATGGCTCCCAAGTACCGGGACATCATCCGGGAACGCATCAAGCATCAGGTAAAAACCGGGAACGCGGCGCCGCCGCTTGAGGAGGAGTACCTCCGCTGCGACGGGACTTCCGTGGACGTGGAGACCATCGCCATTAAGGTGCGCTTTCAGGGCCGGGATTCCCACCTGGTCTTTGTGCGCGACATCACCGTGCGCAAGCGGGCCGAGGCCGCCATGCAGACGGCCCAGAAGCTGGAGTCGCTGGGCGCGCTGGCCGGCGGTATTGCCCACGATTTTAACAACCTCCTTACCGGCATTACGGGCAACCTGTCGCTTATCCGGAATGCGGGCGGAGTTTCAGGAGAAGTGCCGGAGCTGGTCAGCGAGGCGGAGTCCGCCTGCCGCACCGCCAAGGGCCTGGCCAGGCAGCTGCTCACCTTCGCTTCCGGCGGCGAGCCGGTGAAGAGCGTGCTGGATCTTTCGGAGCTGGTCAGGGAAAGCGTGGCGTTCTCTCTGCGCGGGGCCGCGGTGGGCCGGCGCGTCACCGCTGATCTCGGCAAAGTGTTCGTGCAGGCCGACAAGGACCAGCTTTTCCAGGTGATCCAGAACCTGGCGATGAACTCAATGCAGGCTATGGCCGACGCGGGAAGCATAACCGCCTCCGTCTCAAAGGTAGAACTTAAAGAGGGAGAAGTGTCGCTGCTTGCCGCCGGACCATACGCACGCGTTGAAGTTTCGGACACCGGGCCCGGTATACCCCAGGAAGCTCTCCACAGGATCTTTGAGCCCTATTACAGCACCAAAGGCAAAGGGCGCGGCCTGGGGCTGGCCGTCTGCCGTTCTATAATCCTGAAGCACGGCGGTCAAATAATCGCGGCCTCCGGTACGGGCGGCGCGGTTTTTGAGATCTATCTCCCTCTGGCTGAAACGCCCGCCGCTATTACGGACCGGTCCCTGAAGAGCGAGCCAAAAAAAGGTGGCGGCCGCGTGCTGATCATGGACGACGAAGAGGTAGTTTATAAGGCGCTGCGGCGCATGCTTTCCGCGCTCGGGTATGAGGCGGAAGTTACGGTCACGGGCGAAAAGGCGCTGGAGGCCTGGCAGGCGGCGCGCGCGGCCGGCAAGCCTTTCGCCGCGGTCATAATGGACCTCACTATTTCAGGCGGCATGGGCGGGGCAGAGGCGATCAAGCGGCTGCTTGAACTGGACCCGGCCGCCAAAGCTATAGTTTCCAGCGGTTATGCCGACGACCCCGTGATGGCGGAGCACAAAGCTTATGGTTTCTCCGGAACGCTTTCCAAGCCTTACCGCCTTGAGGACCTGGCCAGAGTTCTTGCGGAAGTTATCGGCTGATAATTTTCCGGGAGTAAAGGGATATAGCTCATGTTAAATACAGTTAAACGAATGTTTTTTCTGCTGGCACTGCTGGCCCTGCCCGGGCTTAACGCCGGGGCCGGCACCGTAGCCGTATATCACACTTCGGACGTACACGGCTGGTACTCCGCGCGGCCCGCGCAGTGGGATAAGGAAAACTCCACCCGCACCATAGGTGGTTTTCCGGCGCTGGCGGCGCTACTGGAAAAAGAGACCACTCCCTATATCCTGCTGGACTCCGGCGACATGTCGCAGGGCACGCCGGAAGGCATTCTCACTAAAGGCATGGCCAGCATAACGCTGATGAACCAGCTCGGCTACGCGGCCGGTGTTCCTGGCAACCACGACTTCGACTACGGCGAGCGCAATCTTAAAGTGATGGTCTCCAGCGCGGCTTTCCCTTTCCTGGGGGCCAACCTGTATTCCAAAGAGAGCGGCGCGCACGCCGATTATCTTAAGCCTTACATCATCATCCAGAAAGGCGGCAGGAAGATTGCCGTGCTGGGTATCCTGGGCCGGCATACCGCCACCTCCACCCTGCCGTCCAACGTGAAGCACCTGGAGTTCCGCGAAGAGGCCGCCGAAACCGCCAAGTGGCTGCCCGAAATAAAAAAACAGAACCCTGATGCGGTCATCGTACTTACTCACCTCGGCCTTAGCGAGGACCTAAGCCTTAAGCGGGTGGATATTTCCACCTGGACCTTCGACCCGCCCCCGTTCGGCACGCTGACTATCGCCCGCGCGGCGCAGGGGATAGACCTGGTGCTGGGCGGGCATGACCATACGGCGCTGCTGAAAGGCTACCACGACCCCGTTTCCGGCGCCTGGCTGGGCGAGAGCGGCTACGGGCTCTCCTACGTTACCAGGGCTGAACTGAATTTTAACGACGCCACGGGCAAGCTTGAAGCTATAAAGGTGAACGTGATCCCGCTCTGGACCGACCAGACCGGGCAGGACCCGCTGGTACTTAAGACTATCTCCTTTTTTAATAATGAAGTCGAGCATGAGATGGGACGGGTGGTCGGGCGCGCGGCCGACGACCTGGGTTTCGCTCCCGACGGGCTGGACTCGCCCATAGGCAGCTGGCTATGCGACATTACCCGTAAAGCCGCCGGCGCCGATCTGGCCTTTCACAATACCAAGGCCCTGAGGGCCGAAATAAAGAAGGGCCCGGTAAGGTTGCGTGATATCTTCCAGACCATGCCTTTCGACAACACCATCGTAACGATGAGACTCAACGGGGAACAGCTGAAGCGGCTGCTGGCAGACAATCTCCGCGGCTGGAGCGCCCTCCAGGTTTCCGGCCTGCAGGTGGAATTCAGGCAGGGCCCCGACGGGAAACCCTCCTGGGTCAGCCTGAAGCGTAATGGCCGCGAAATAAAACCGCAGGATGAATTTCTGGTGGCCACCAATAACTACCTGGCTTTCGGCGGTAACGGAGGCGACGTTTTTGCGGGCGGCAGGGACATAAAAGACACTATGGTCACGGTGCGCGGCTTGATGATAAAAGCCTTCTCCAGGGGCCCGGTAGTCGCGCCATCCAAGGGCCGGATTAAACTGCTGAAATAAGGCGGAATTTGGACGGCCTAATGGCCAACTGCATTAAGCTGGTAAAAGGTCCGGACACCAACCTCAGCAAACCCGTCTGGGCGGGCTTAAATCAAAAACACAAATCCGGCCTCGTCTCTTGTGTAAGCCGCGGGCGAAATTGTGTCGTTCGTTTTGCTAACTCCATCCCGTGAGGGTTTGTTCCACCCAGCCCCCGGTCAGCCCCGGGCCACTTAAGATGCTTAGTCTTTATCCACCCGGAAAAACAAAACCGCCGAACCCCGGCGGTTTAAAAATCCTCTGTATAGTAATTGCCGGCCGTCTACAAGACACAGCATTGAACAAAATGACTATTAGGAGGAGACCGCTCGCTAATATCCGCATAGGCTGAAAGCGCCGCTCTATCAGGTCAATTAATACAGGTAGAAGAAACCGGTCGCGGCGCCATTCTCGTTTTCCTTTTCCGGCGTCACCGCGAACTTACCCACTATATAAGCGTGCTCATAGTCTTCGCGCGGCTGAAAGTATCTCAATTCTACAGTTACAAGTGAAAAACACGCCCTGCCAGTCCGGCTGAGACTCATCCCTTCCATTTTCACAGCTTCTCCCGCAGGGACGTTTACAGGCACCGCTGTAATAACATCATAGGTATCGGGGAACAAATTGTTGGGGGTTCCAATATACATTGAATACAGATAGCCAGTGACTTCAATGGGAAACAATGGTCCGGAATTCTGCTTAATCTGGTGTTTTTCCAAAGTCAAAGGAAACATGTTTGTCGCCTTATAACCACTAAGCTTGTCGCTATACGCACCGATTGAAGTACCTTTAAACTTGTAGTCAGTCAGCAGGTCGGCAAACGGCCGGCCCTTATTGAACATATCCTCGAGGACCTTCATTTTGCTGGTGAGATCAGTTCCGGCTTCAGCTATCCGGCTCTCTACCGCCTCCGCTTTCGCAACTTCCGGAACGAACACAAGCGCAGGAGCGCCCGGTTCCTGGATAGAAACCGCCATTGCCCCCGAAACATCAGAGGCGCTCATTTGCTGCAGTCCGGCAAAATCCGCCGCACTGCAGGTAACTGACAGTCCGAGCAGCGTTAACCCGATAAGCATTTTTTTCATATAGTCCTCTTAATGTTTGCCACAGCGTTTGTTTTCTGCCAAACATAGTATAGAAGACGCCTAGCTGAACGACAGGAGTCTAAGTGCTTAACCTGCGGATGCTTTTAGGCCCTTCATCCTGACCCATTTGACTTATGTTTAAAATTAAACCAAAATAGTTAAAGTAAAGAACCAAAGGTTCACTATGGCAACCCCCTTTTCAAAAATGCTGCTAGACCTCCGGATAGCCGCCGGCTTTCCGACCGCTTACAGGTTTTATCACAGCAGCGGCGGGCGCAACATACTCGGTCTTTCGTACCGGGCCTACCTGCTGATAGAAAGCGGCAAAAATCTTCCCGCTCCGGAACGGCTGAAAACTTTCATGGGCGCGCTGCGCCTTATTTCAAAAGGCGGGGAAGCTAACGCCTTTGTGACCGCCTGGCTGCAGTCTATGATGGGCGCCGACAATTTCAGGGAACTAATAATTCCATTATTAGCAAACCTGCAGCAGGACTCTGCTCTTTCACCCATGCAGAAGGCCATGAAGAAATCCATCATTGAAAAGACCTTCCAGATAACCGTGCAGCAGGTTGAAGTTATTCATGCCTCTCTCCATAATTATTTGTGTTTTTTAGCAATGACCCATGATACTGGCGCCTGGAAGCCTAAAGAGCTGGCAAAATGTCTTAAAATGCCTGAAGCGGCCGCGTTAACGGCGCTGAAGGCCCTTACTGCCGCCAAATTAATGAAACTGGCGACTAACGGCTCTTACAAAAGCGATTTAACGGGATTATTCAAAACATACCCCCATCAGGACCTTATGTCCCCGGAGCTCAGAAAAAAGGTAGCGGACCACGACAGCGCGCTTGCCTCGGCCGGGGAGGAGCTTTACCCGCGCAATTTAATTCTTCGCGCAGACGAGAGCGAACTCCGTAATTTTTTCCCCATGATGGATGTAAATCTTGATGCCGCCGGGACTTATGCCATAAACAAAAAGAGCGAAAAATCCGCGCTCTTCATGATACAGGGCAAGGTTACAAAAATCAGGAACTTTTAATCCCCGGGTGACCTTCCGCTTTACTGCCTAGCGGCACTTTAATCTAAAGCTGGGCGTTGTGTTCTTATGTGAAAAACCGGAGGGAGCCTCCGGTTTTTTATTTTGCAGGGGATCCGCTACCAGGCGCGGCAGGGGTTGGTCGGCGTCATGGCCTGGCCTTTGCGGCAGCCGAAAGCTTCCGAAAACTCCGGCATGTTCACCGCCAATCCCGTCCGCGCCTTTACTCTTTCTGCATGAACGGGTAGCCGTAGCTGTGCGGGGGCACAAAGGTTTCCTTGACTGAGCGCGGGGAGGTCCAGCGCGTCATATTCAGGAGCGAGCCGGCCTTGTCGTTGGTGCCCGAGCCGCGCGCGCCGCCGAAAGGCTGCTGGCCTACCACGGCGCCGGTGGGCTTGTCGTTAATGTAGAAGTTCCCGGCCGCGTGTTCCAGCGCCGCCGCCGCTTTCAGGATCACCGCCCGGTCCTGGGCGAAGATGGCCCCCGTAAGCGCGTAGGGCGAGGTGGCGTCGCAGAGGGCCAGCGTTTCCTCAAACTTTTCGTCCTCGTATACAAAGACCGTCATTACTGGCCCAAAGATTTCTTCCTTAATCGTTTTGAACTGCGGGTTGGTGGTCGCTATCAGCGTGGGCTGTATGAAATAGCCCCCGGAGTCGTCGCAACTCCCGCCGGCCAGGATCACGGCGTCGGGAGCCTGCCTGGCGAAGTCGATGTAGCTTTTTATGTTGTTAAAGGCCGCCTTGTCTATTACGGCGTTTACCAGGTTGGTAAAGTCTTCCGCCGGGCCCATCTTTATACCCTTTATCTGCGCCACCAGGTCGTCCTTTATCACATTCCACACGGAGCGCGGTATATAGGAGCGGCTGGCCGCCGAGCATTTCTGGCCCTGGTATTCGTAAGAGCCGCGGATGATGGCGATCTTAAGCGCTTCGGGGTCGCAGCTCTCATGCGCGAAGATGAAATCCTTGCCGCCGGTCTCGCCCACTATTCTTGGGTAGCCTTTGTACTTGCCGAAGTTGTTCACTATGGTCGCCCACATGCCGTTGAACACGGCGGTGGAACCGGTGAAGTGCAGGCCCATGAAATCGGGGCTGTCTATTACCGGGTTGCCCACCTCGCCGCCGGAGCCGGGCACCATGTTGATCGCGCCGTCGGGCAGGCCCGCGGCCTGCAGCAGCCTCATCACCTGGTAGGCGGAGTAGACCGCGCTGGAGGCGGGCTTCCACACTACAGTGTTGCCCATTATGGCGGGGGCCGTAGGCAGGTTGCCCGCTATGGCGGTAAAGTTGAACGGCGTAACCGCGAACACAAAGCCTTCGAGCGGGCGGTAATCCACGTAGTTCCACACGCCGCGCGGCGAGAAAGGTTGCTGCGCATATATTTGCTCGGCGTAGAAAGTGTTGAAGCGCAGGAAGTCCGTAAGTTCGCAGGCGGAATCTATTTCGGCCTGGTAGGCGTTCTTGGACTGTCCCAGCATGGTGGCCGCGTTAAGCTGCTGCCGCCAGGTGGTGGCCAGCAGTTCCGAGGCTTTAAGGAAGATGGCGGCCCGGGCCTGCCAGGGCATGGCGCCCCAGGCCTTGCGCGCGCCAGCGGCGGCCTGAATGGCCATTTCAACTTCTTTAGGCCCGGCCTTGTGGAAGCGGCCTATGATTTTTTTATTCTCGTGGGGGATTACTATGTCCGAGGTGCGGCCGGTGCGGATCTCTTTGCCGCCTATCAACAGGGGGATCTCAATCACCTGGCCGCGCAACTCCGCCAGTTTGGTTTTCAGTTCTTTGCGTTCGGCGCTGCCCGGCGCGTAGCTCAGGACATTCTCGTTAACCGGTTTAGGTACCTGGAAGATAGTGTTCATGCGGCCTCCCTGAATTCTTCTAGTTATGGTAACACTTCGCCGCATATTAGTATAATTCATAGTGTTCATAGCGGGTATGAACTAAATTCATATGGCCTTAGACCTGTACCAGCTTAAAGCTTTCTTTGCCGTGGCGCAGACGCTCAACTATACCGAGGCGTCCAAAAGGCTGTATCTTACGCAGTCCGCGGTCAGCCACGCCGTGGCCAAGCTGGAAAAGAGCGCCGGCGGCGACCTGTTTAAACGGACTGGCAACAGGCTGGCGCTAACCGAGGCCGGGGGAATTCTGTACAAGGCCTGCGAGACCGTTTTTTACGAGCTTGAAAAGGCGGAGGAGCGGCTGGCCGCGGCGAGGAACAAGAGTGTAGGCACCATAAGACTGGGCGCCACGGTGGAGTTCGGCACCACGCTGCTGGTGAAGTACCTGCGGGGCTTCATCCGGGCCAATCCGGGCATACATATAGATTTTCAGTTCCGGCACGAACTGCTTAAGCCGCTGCTTAACGACGAGGTGGACATCATTATAGACTGCAAGGACTACAAGGACCGCGCCCTGGAAAAGACCCCGCTGTTCCGCGAAGAGTACGCGGTAATCGCTTCGCCCGACTTTGTAAAGAAGCACAAGCTGGCCGTCCCGGGCGACCTGGCCGCCTGCAATATCCTTTCTTTGGACAAAGGCGCGCTGTGGTGGGGGAACTTTCTTAATGCGCTGCCGGCGGGTAAGCGCCCGGAGCTTAACTCCATAACCGAGTTGAACCATATCAGGGCTATAATCAACGCCGCCATGGAAAGCCTTGGCGTGGGCTTTGTGCCGCGCTACTGCGTGCTGAAAGAATTCAAGGCAAAAACGCTGGTGAACGTGTTCCCGCATTTAAAACTGCTCGAAGACAATTTCTACGTCTACCAGAAGGCCGGCCGCGCCGGCCTGGAGCGCCACCGCAATTTGTTAAACTACCTTAAGCATATCAAGGCCACCCAGTTGGAGCGGGCCTAGGAGGAAAGATGCGAAAATTAAAAATATTATTGGCGGCAGCCGCGGCTCTGGGCGCCGGCGCGCCGGTCTGCGCGCAGGAAGGCGGGCCGGCAGTTCCGGCCGTAAATAGCTTTTTCGAGCGGGGGCCGGTAAAGGAATACGGCCAAAAAACGGTTTACGTGGGCGGCGAGGTGGAGAACCCGGGCCCGGTGATGCTGGCGAGCCTGCCGCTGCGCGGCCTGGCGGTGAAGGAACTGGCGCTGGAGAACGGGCAGCCGCAGTTTAAGGGAGCTTACTTCTTTACCGGTTATTCGCTGTACGATATTCTCAACTCCAAGCCGGTAAAAAAAGTCACCTCCGACTTTTCTCCCGAAACCGACCTTTATGTGGTGGTTGAGAACGACAAAGGCGAAAAGGCCGTTTTCAGCTGGGGCGAGATCTACTATACCAGGAATAACTTCAACGCCCTTATTCCCAGGAGCGTCCGCCCTGTAAACCCAGCCAAAAGCAAGCAAGAATGGCCCCTGCCTGCAACGCCCAGGTTGATTTGCGGCGGCGATCTTTACAATGATCGCTTTATCGCCAATCCTTCTAAAATTACGGTCAAGTCGGTAGCAGGCGTGTTCCCGGGTAAGAAGCACGCTTCGGCTTTCTCTCCCCAGTTGGCGGTAGTTTCCGGAGCTACTGTTACCGTGGTGTCCGACCCCTCCAAGTATACAGCCGGGCACGGCAACCCGGCGGTGGTGTACGGCCACGGTATGGGCTACAAGGGCCTTAATGCCGCTGAAGGTTTTCTGCTTAAGGACGTACTGCTTAAAGCCGGAATCAAGGCGCAGGGGTCAGGCTCGGAGCTGGCGGTAATCTCGTCCGGAGACAGTTATCGCGTTTCCTTCAGCCTGTCGGAGATTCTTAACCGGAACGACAGCGAGGATTTTTTACTGGTGGACAAAGGCCAGGATGAAAACAACGGCCGCTACGCGTTGTTCGCCCCGGCTGACTTCTTTGTGGACCGGAATGTCCGCTCCATATCAAGGGTGGAAATAATCAAGCTCTGACGGCCGGCTATGGCCGGAAGGTACATATAATGAAAAACACTAAATTGATACTTGCCGCCGTTGCCGCGGCTTTCCTGTTCGGCTGCCAGGCCAAGCCCGCCGTGGTCAGGCTGGCCACTACCACCAGCGTGCAGGACACCGGCCTGCTGGACGTGATAACCGAGGCTTTTCAGCGGGACGGTAAATACAAGATACAGGCCATCGCCGTGGGTTCCGGCCAGGCCATGCAGCTGGGCAAGACCGGCGAGGCGGATATTCTATGGGTACACAGCCCCGACGATGAAAAGAAGTTCGTAGAGGAAGGCTATGGCACCGACCGCACCACCTTTCTGCATAATGACTTTGTAATTCTCGGGCCCGCCGCCGACACCGTCAAAGTGAAGGGCGTGAAGAAGGCCGCCGACGTTTTCAAAAAGATAGCCGCCTCTAAAGCGCTGTTCGTATCCCGCGGCGACAAGTCCGGCACGAATAAGAAAGAACTTAAGCTCTGGGACGCCGCCAAGGTGAAGCCCGCCAAGGACAATTACATCGAAGTGGGCCAGGGCATGGCCGCCACGCTCACGCTGGCCAACGAGAAGAACGCCTATGTGCTGGTGGACCGCTCCACCTACCTGTCGATGAAGGACAAGCTCGGCCTGGTGATAGTGAGCGAAGGCGACGACGCGCTGCTCAACCGCTACAGCCTGATCCTGGTGAACACCGCCAGGTTCCCCAAGGTGAACGCCGCCGGCGCAAAAGCTTTCTTCGACTTCATGCTATCCGCCCCGGCCAAAGAGCTGATCGAAAAATTCGGCCAGGACAAGTACGGCAAGCAGCTGTTCTTCTACGATTACGCGGTAAAATAAACCGTCCGCGGCAACAGGATACGAATGGGCTTTATAGCGGAGGGCTTCAGACAGGCCCTGCACCTTATCTTCTCGGGCGACCCCGAGATCTTCGCCATAGTGCGCCTTTCGCTCACGGTCTCCGTGCTGGCCACCTGCGCGGCCGCCCTGCTGGGCGTGCCGCTGGGCAGCTGGATAGCCGTCAAGAAATTCCCGCTGAAGAAGCTCGTCATAACGCTGGCCAATACCGGCATGGGCCTGCCGCCGGTGGTGGCCGGCCTGGTAGTAATGCTGTTCCTTTCGCGCAGCGGGCCGCTGGCCTTCCTGGACTGGCTCTACACGCCTTACGGCATGGGCCTCGCGCAGTTCATCATAGCTCTCCCGATCATAACCGCGCTGTCCATTGCCGCCATGCAGGGCGTGGACCTGAAATTCTACCAGCAGGTGCTTACGCTGGGCGCCACCGACTGGCAGGCCATCAGGGTCTGCCTTAAGGAACAGCGCCTGGCCGTGCTGGCCGCCGTAATAGCCGGCTTCGGGCGGCTTACCGCCGAGGTGGGCGCGGTGATGATAGTGGGCGGCAATATCCGCCACGCTACCCGCGTGCTTACCACGGCCACCGTGCTGGAAACGCAGCAGGGCAATTTTGATATGGCCATAGCGCTGGGGCTGGTGCTGCTGGTGCTTAGCTTTGCGGTGAACCTGGGCCTCACTTATTTGCAGCAGCACCGGGCGGTGCCTCGATGATAAAGGCGCGCGGCCTAACGCTTAAGGTAAGCCCGGAGTTCACCCTCTCGGTGGACTCGCTCGAGGTGGCGGCTGGCGAAGTGCTGGCCGTGATCGGGCCCAACGGGGCCGGCAAGACCACATTGCTAAACACGCTGGCGCTGCTCAGGGAAGCCGGTTCCGGCTCGCTCGAGCTGTTGGGGCGGAACGCGCTGGCACCGGAGAACCGGTTGTTCCTGCGGCGCTCCATGTCCGTGGTTTTCTCCCAGCCTTACCTGGTGAACGGTACGGTTTACGAAAACGCGGCCCTGCCGCTAAAGCTGCGCGGGCACAAAGACGACGGAGCGGTGGAGCGGGCGCTGGAGCTTTTCAAGATAAATCATTTGAAGGACCGCCAGGCGCGGACGCTTTCGCAGGGGGAAAGCCACCGGGCCGCGCTGGCCAGGGCCTTCGTTACCGCCCCCAAGCTGGTGCTGCTGGACGAGCCGTTCGGGAGCCTGGACGCGCGGGTGAAAGAGACCATCACCCGCGACCTGCGCCGCGCGCTTAAGGCGGCCGGCGCCGCCGTGCTGCTGGTTACGCAGGACCAGGGCGAAGCCCTCACCCTCTGCGATTCGCTGGCCGTTATGACCGGCGGCAGGATAGCGCAGCAGGGAGCACCCCAGGACGTTTTCGCGCGGCCGGTCACTAAAGAAGTAGCGGACTTCACAGGTGTGGAAACCATCCTGCCCGGCACGGTCGGCGCCAAGGACGACAACCTCTGCTCCATTCAGGCCGGCGGCCATACGCTGGAAGTTGTCTCCGACTGCGCGGCCGGGGACCAGATCTTCGTCTGCGTGCGGCCCGAGGACGTAAGCGTCTCCAAAAGCCGGGAAGCAGGGAGCATGCGCAACCATTTCAGTGCTAAAATAACTTCGGTGGAGCCCTGGCGGCTGCAGTACAAGGTGGGGCTGGAGTGCGGTTTCCCGCTGATGGCCGCGGTCACCAGGCAGTCTGTCGATTCTCTGGGGCTCAAGCCAGGGCTGCACGTGTTCGCCTCGTTCAAAGCCACCGCCGCCCATCTGATAAAGAGGTAATATGCTGACTTTCGAAGAAGCCATTCAAATTATTCTGAAACACGCCAAGCCCCTGCCCGCCGTGAACACGCCTGTCGGGGACGCGGTGGGGCGCGCGCTGCTGGAGAAGATCCGCTCCGGGCTGGAAATGCCGCCCTTCAATAAATCCGCCGTGGACGGCTACGCCTTGCGCGCCGCGGACCTGCGCGCAGGCTGCGCGCTCAAAAGCCTGGGCCTGATCCAGGCCGGGAGCAGCTTCAAGAAGGTCCTTAAGCAGGGCTGTTGCGTGAAGATCATGACCGGCGCGCCCGTGCCCGCCGGGGCCGACGCCGTGGTAATGGTGGAATACACCGTAGAGCATGGGGGCCTGGTTAAATTTATCAAGCCCGTAAACAAGGGCGACAATATAGCCGAACGCGGCGAGGATATAAAGAAAGGGCAGCTAATCCTGGCGCGCGGTACTGTACTTGATATTTCGCATATAGCCGTGCTGGCCGCAGTGGGCCGCAGTCATGTCAGCACCGGTGCGCTGCCGAGGGTGGCCGTTATAAACACCGGCGGCGAGATCGTGCCTCCCGGCACGAAGCTTGCCGGCAGCCGCATTTATAACAGCAACGGGCCCATGCTTTCCGCCATGCTGAAGACCGACGGCATCCTCGCCGCGCCCGTGATAGCGCGCGACGACGCGAAGCAGCTGAAGGCCGCGCTGGCTAAAGCCCTCAAGTCGGACATTGTGCTTGTATCAGGCGGCGTCTCGATGGGGGATTACGACCTGGTGCCGGCGGTGCTAAAAAGCCTGGGCGTCAAAACCATCTTTCACAAGGTGCGCGTCCGCCCCGGCAAGCCTATGCTGTTCGGCGTTAAAGGCCGCAAGCTGGTGTTCGGCATCCCGGGCAACCCCGTTTCCAATTTTATGGCCTACCTGGCCTATGTGCGCCCGGCCATCCGGAAGCTCTCCGGCCATCCGGACTATGCCCCGGAAATCAGGACCGGCCGCTGCGCCACCAAGTTCTACCCGCGCACGCCGCGCCGGGCGCTGGTCCTTTCAAAGGTTAAGGTAGCCTGCGAGTATTCGTTGGCGGAAGTTTCCAATAACGGCTCGGCCGATATCCTGGCCCTGGCCGGCGCCGGCGGCTTCACTATGGTGAAAGAGGGCGGTTTCATCAGGAAGGGAGAAAAGGCTGAATTCCTGACATGGCTGTAGAATATCTCCGGATCTCGCTAACCGACAGGTGCAATTTAAACTGCGTCTACTGCACCCCGCTGGAAAAGCGCGGCTACCTGCCGCACGGCGAGCTGCTGCGCCACGAGGAGATAACCCGCGCCGCGGCGGCTTTTGTGCGCGAGGGTGTAACCAAGATCCGACTCACCGGCGGCGAACCGCTTATCAGGAAAGACGTAGTGGAACTCGTGCGCATGCTGAAGGCCATCCCCGGCCTGAAAGAGCTGGCGCTGACCACCAACGGCATAAGACTGGCCGAATTGGCCGAAGGCCTGCGCGCCGCGGGCCTGGACCGGGTGAACGTCAGCCTGGACAGCCTGAAGGAAGGAACTTTTAAGGAGATTACCGGGTTTACAGGCCTGGGGAAAGTGCTGGCCGGTATAGACGCGGCCCTCAAGGCCGGCTTTAGCCAGGTAAAGCTTAACGTGGTGATCATGCGGGGAATAAACGACAGTGAGGTGGAAGACTTCGCGCGGCTGTCCATAGAGCGCCCGCTCACCGTGCGCTTTATCGAACTCTTCCCTACCAATACCAGGGGCACCAAACTTTTTAACGCCCATTTCCCCACCGCGGAAGCCAAGAAAAGAATAGAAGCCGCCTTAGGTCCGCTGGAACAAGTGCAGGCCGGGCATAACGACGGTCCCGCCCGAATTTATAAACTGCGCGGCGCGAAAGGCTGGATCGGGTTTATCAGCGGGCGCAGCGATTACTTCTGCCTCTCCTGCAACCGCATCCGCCTGGATTGCACCGGAAAAGTCTATCCCTGCCTTTTTTCCCCGGCCACCCATAACCTGCGCGACCTGCTGCGCGGCGGCGCCGACGACGCGGCCCTGGCCGACTACATAAAAAAGATATTTTTAGTAAAATCAAATTACAGGAAGGACTCCCCGACCGCCGGCCACATCGAAATGAGCAGCCTGGGAGGGTGATCAGGGAGATTGGAGAGGAAGTTCTTGGAGGGTGCGGTCGGGGGCTGCCCCTGAGCACCCGTTGCGGAAGGGGGCCCCGCCATAATTTCTCAAGGCGGGGGGAACCGACGCAAGGGTTCCCTGCAGTCCGGGTGAGCAGGGGTAGCCCCCGGCCACACCCGACTTAGCTAACGTGCGGTATTTAAGGATCAAAATGATAGACGTAGGCGCGAAAAAAGACACTTTAAGAATAGCCAAGGCCCAGGCTTACATAAAACTCAATGCCGAGATAATCGGCCTCATAAAGGCCGGGAAACTGCCCAAGGGCAATGTGCTGGAAGCCGCGCGCTTCGCCGGTATCCTGGCCGCCAAGAACACCGCCGGCCTGATCCCGCTCTGTCACAACCTCCCTCTTAACTTTGTGGGCGTAGAATTTAAATTGGACAGAACCGGCATACTAATAAACACCGAAGCCCGCTGCACCGGCAAAACAGGCGTGGAAATGGAAGCTCTGCTAGCCGCCTCCATAGCCGCGCTAACCATTTACGATATGTGCAAGATGTTCGCCCAGGACCTCGAAATAAACGAAGTGTACCTGCTCGAAAAATCCGGCGGCAAAAGCGGGCACTATCTCCGCAAAGGCAAAAAATAAATGGGCAAGATATATTCGATCAACACCAGTACGGGCAAAGGTGTGCCTAAAGCGCAGGTTCAGCGCGCCGTGCTTGTTAAGCACTCCGGCATACAGGACGACGCGCACGCCGGTACCGAGCGGCGCCAGGTAAGCCTGCTGCCAATGGAGAGCGTCCGCGGCCAGATAGAGACAGCTAAAGTTAAGCAGGCTGGCGTGGTGATCCGGCCCGGCATCTACGCCGAGAACTTAACCACCGAAGGCATAGACCTGGCCGCGCTGATGATAGGCGACAAAATTCGCGTCGGCAGCACAGCTGTCCTCCAGATTTCGAAGATAGGCAAGGAATGCCATCACCATTGCGCCATCTACCACCAGGTGGGGGACTGCATTATGCCCCGTGAAGGCATTTTTGGGGAAGTGATAGAAGGCGGCGAGATCGCCGTGGGAGACACCATATGTCCTTTATAGAAGTAGCCGTGCTAACCTCCAGCGACCGCTGCTCCAAAGGCCAGGCCGAGGACGTAAGCGGCAAGCTGGTTTCCGAAATGCTCAAAACCATAGGCGGCCGCACCGCCGCCTACGATATAGTCCCCGACGAGATCCCCGCCATAACAGAGAAGCTACTGCACTATTGCGAAAAGCTCAAGGTTAACCTGGTTATAACCACCGGCGGCACCGGCTTCAGCGGCCGCGACGTTACTCCCGAAGCCACCGAGGCAGTTATTGAGCGGCTGATCCCCGGCCTGCCCGAACTTATGCGGGCCGAGGGCCTTAAGATAACCAAGAAGGCCATGCTGTCCCGCGGTATAGCCGGGATCAGAGGCAATACTATAATCATCAATCTGCCCGGCAGCCCCAAGGCGGTAAAAGAATCCTTAGAGGCCGTGCTGGACCTGATCCCTCACGCCCTGGAAATGGTGAAAGGCGGCGGGCATTAGCGTCCGCTACTTAAGAATAAAAATAAACCCCGCGGCTTCATAAAGAGCGCGGGGTTTTTTCTTTCAAGCTGCAAATTACTTGGGCTTTTGCGTGTCAGTACCGGGTTTCTGGAAATCTATGGTGTAGCGGCGCCACTGCGTCTTGATATATTTTACGCCCAGGTCCAGCCGGGCGCCTTTCTGGGTTCTCATCGTGAGGTAGTTCCCGGTGACCCCGTGCTCTTTGCACAGGTCCAGGGTCGACGCGCAGGAAGTGGTCTTTATTTCGGCTATGGCGCCGAACCGGTTCTGTATCCTTTTCAGAAACACGTGGATATTTGTCTTAAGCTCTAGTTTGCGCTCGGGGGAAAGCTCTTCCAGGGTCTTGGGGTCGGGGGTGGGCGCTACACCCTTGCCGTCTGCGCCGGCTATAGCGCCGGATTTCAGCATTGTCTCGTCCGGCGCCGCCTTGGCGTCTTCGGGCGAGAGATAACTGGATTCCCTGCCGTTCTGGCTTTCGGAAACCACCGACCTGAGAAGGTCCGTATCTTCAGGGGCGTCGTAAAGCGCGCTGAAACCCATATTGGGCGCCCCTGCCGGGCTTAACGACGCGCCGGCAGAACTGCTGCCGGCGGAACTGCCGACGCCCGAAACTTTGGCCGCAGCTGAAGCCGCCGGGATAGACCCTCCTGAAGAACCGCCGCCTACGGCCGCGGCCCCGCCTGACATGTTGGAGTTATAACTGCTTTGCGCCCCTCCGCTCATGTTCTCGTCGGCGCCGTTCAGGTCCGCGGCCCCTCGGGTCTGGTTACCGGACATCCCGCTAAATTTGTTATTAGACTTATCGCCGGCAGCGGGCGTTCCCCGACCGTACTGTAAAGCCGCGTTCTGCGCGCCATTTCTGGCCGGCAAGGAGGCGTACTGGCGCTGGGCAGCGGCGGGGCTTCCTGCCGAAGGGCCGCCGAAGCCCGGGCGCAGACCGGAGCCGGGTCTTCCGGCTGCCGCGGCGAAAGCTGGAGCGGCAGCCGCGGTTCTCTGCTGCTTGGGACGGGGGGTGCCTCTGGAAGAAGCGCCGGACTGCGAGGACGAACCTCCGCCTGAAGCGCCGCCGCTGAAAGAAGCGCCGCCTTCGCTGTTGTCCACCCAGGAATTGGGGTCCATCCCGGACCCGCCGCCGTAATTCTTGCTGTAATATTTGCCGAACGAGTCCCCGTCTTCGCCGTTAGCGGAGGAGTTCCACTCTTCATCCCCGCCTCCGCGTTTGGCCGCTTCCGCGTACCTGGCGGCGGAAGCCGTGCTGCCGGGTTCGTCCCAGAAACTGCTCATGAAATTGTCGGCCTTTGATTTGATAGAGGCGCCGCCGCGCTTGAGCCCGCCGTAATAGTCGGCGGCCCTGGCTGAAAAACTTTGAAAGTTAATACGGCTGGCAAAACTTCCCGTTTTCCTGCCGTTGGTCCCCACCGATACGAAAAACAGGAACCCGCCCATAAGGAGGATTACCATTCCTACGGCGATAACCACGGTAGGGCTTTTTGAATTATTTTCCATATAGCTCTGCGCTGAAACGCCTGATCTGGCCTTAAGACCATCGTGCAACAATAGTATATAGGGTTTTCCACCTATTCGCCAGTCCCTGTCCCATAAATCCGCAAAAAAATTTAGGCGCAGGGCAATTGGCTTTGTTCCAGGGGATTTATTGTAGAATAGCCGCGATAGGTCCCGGTTAACTCACCGGATTGAAACTTAATGAAAATCCTGATTATAAATACTAATCGCAACCGCCAGCCGCTGGTTGTCCTGCCCTACGGGGCCTGCGTGGCGGCCGGGGCAGCGCGGCGCGCCGGGCATGAGGTCCGCTTCCTGGACCTGATGTTCTCCCGCGCTCCTGCCAGGGACCTGGAGCGGGCGCTGTCCGAGTTCAGGCCGGCCGTGGCCGGTTTTTCCGTGCGCAATATCGATAATAACGACCTGCGCAACCCGGCAGCCTTCTTTGAGGAAGCGGCGGAACTTATGCGCGGCGCCAGGAAGAACAGGGATTTGAAAATAGTGCTGGGCGGGGCCGCCGCCGGAGTAATGCCTGAGGAACTGCTTAAGAGCACCGGCGCGGACTGGGTGGCGCTGGGCGACGCTCCCGCGGTTTTCCCGGGGCTGTTGGCCGCCATTGAGCGCGGGGAGGACCCTGTGGGTCTGCCGGGCGTGGGGGCTTTCAGGCGCGGGAAATTCGTGGCGACCCCGCTTGCTTTCGGCGCCTGGGAGGGGGAAGACCTGTTCCCGGATTTTGCGCGCTGGCTGGACCTGCGGGCTTACGCCGGGCTTATGGCGGCCGTGCCGGTAAAAACCAAACTAGGCTGCCCTTTCAACTGCGTCTACTGCACTTACGCCGCCAGCGAAGGCCGGGCTTACCGCCTTTGCCCGCCCGAAGAGGCCGCCGCGAAGGTGCGCGCGCTGGCCCGGGCCGGGGTTAAGGATATAGAATTCGTGGACAACGTTTTTAATTCCCCGTATGAGCACGCACTGGAGCTGTGCCACCTGCTGGCAGCCAAACCCTGCGGCGCGCGCTTGCATACTATGGAACTGAACCCGGCTTTTACCGACCGGCCCCTGCTAGAGACAATGGAGGCCGCGGGTTTCGCCGGCATAGGCATAACCGCGGAAAGCGCGGACGACGCGGTGCTTTCCTCACTGGGGAAGAATTACGGCGGCGCGCAGGTGAGGGCCGCGGCGGCGGCGGTGGGCCGGGGCACGCTGCCCTGCATGTGGATCTTCCTGCTGGGCGGGCCCGGCGAAACCAGGGAGACCGTAAAACGCACGCTGGACTTCGCGCGCAGCGAGCTGCGCCCTTCCGACTCCGTGTTCTTTAACGTCGGGCTCCGGATCTATCCCGGCACGCCGCTTGAAGGCCTGGCCCGCGCGGAGGGAACGCTTAAAATTCCGGCTTCCGAAATGCTGCAGCCGGCCTTCTATGTTTCGCCGGCCGTGGGCCGGGAGTGGCTGCTGGAGACGCTCAGGCAGGCCGTGGACCAGAACATGAATTTTATAAATCCGGATTCGCTGGCCCTGCCGTTAATTTCGACGCTGTCCCGGCTGGCGGTGCTGGCCGGGGTAAAGCCGCCGCTCTGGCGGAACACCCGCGCGCTGCGGCGCGGGCTAAGGCTGATGGGAGTAAAAGCATGAAAAATATTCATTTGGGCCGCGTGGCTTCCGCGCTGCCGGAATTCGAACTCGAACAGTCCGCCGCGTCGGCTTTCCTCAAGAACCATTATTCCGGACGGCTTAGGCCCGGCACGATAAAACTGCTGGAGAAGGTCTTCTCTCACCCTTCAATAAAGACAAGGCGTTTCGCCGTGACGGACCCTACTGTTATTCTAGACGAGGATCCGGATAAGCGGGCCGCGCGCTTCACCGCCGAGGCCACGCGGCTGGGCGCAAAGGCCGCCAGGGGCGCCATGGCCAAGGCCGGGCTTAAGCCGGCGGATATTTCCGCGCTGGTGGTGAATACCTGCACCGGCTATATCTGCCCGGGCGTTTCCACTTATATCGCGGAAGAACTCGGCCTGGATAAAAACACGAGGGCTTTCGATATGGTCGGCAGCGGCTGCGGCGGGGCAGTCCCGAACCTGCAGCTCTCAACTTCGCTGGCGCGCGAGCGGCCGGGCAGCGCCGTGCTGGGCGTGTCGGTGGAGATCTGCAGCTGCACCTTCGAGATGGGCGACGACGCCAGCCTGATAGTGTCCAACGCGCTGTTCGGCGACGGTGCCGCGGCCACGGTGGTGTGGGACAGGCCGGACGGTTTTGAAGTGGTGGATTCCAGGTCCCGTTTCGCGCCGCAGTACCGGGAGGACATCCGCTTTGTGCACAAGGGCGGCCGGCTGCATAACCAGCTCTCGGCCGCGCTGCCCGGCTACGCGGCGGAAGAGGCCGGCGCGCTGGTAGAAGAATTGCTGAAGGCCAACCGGCTGGAAAAGAAGGACGTGGCCCGCTGGGCTATGCATCCCGGCGGCGAAAACGTTATTAAAAGCGTTAAGGAGCGGCTAGGGCTGGACGAAGAAGCCCTGAAGTACACCCGGCGCGTGCTTTCCGGGCTGGGCAATATGTCTTCGCCTACCGTCCTGTTCATTCTGGAAGAAATGGAGAAAGAGGGTTTGCCGCCCGGCGCCCTGGTGGTGATGCTGGCTTTCGGCGCAGGTTTTTCCGCGCACGCGGCCCTGCTGCGGAAAGCCTGAACTCCGGCTTTCAGACTTGCCCGGTAGCCCCGCGCGCTGCCAGGGTGGCGCCGGCGATGCAGAGCGTGCCGGCCGCCAGGAAGAGCCAGTCCCGCGCAAACATCCCCGCCCAGGCTCCCCAGAATAACGCGGACACAACTACGGCCAGCGGGCTTTTCAGATTGTTCATTACCGCCAGGACTCCGGCTCCCACCCTGACGGCGCCGGTATTCCACAGGAAGAATCCGCCGCCGGAGGCTATGACCCCTAGGTAGAGCAGCGCGGCCCAGCGCTGCGGCGTGTAGGTTAGAAGTTCGCCCCAGTTGGAGCCGAACAGCGCCCAGGCCAGCGGCAGCAGCGCTCCGCCCAGGTAAAGCCAACCAAAAATATTAGCGTCGTTCTCCGCCGGATTACGCCGCCGCCAATCTTTGTAGGCCACCTGGCCCCAGGCGAAAGCCGCGTTCGAGACCTGCATCACCGCGAAGGCGCCCCAGAAAGTGCGCCGGTCCACCTGCCAGCGTTCCACCAGCGCCGCGCCCAGCAGCGCCACGGCCGCCGCGGCGAACAAGCCCGCCGGCAAGCGCCGGCTGCGCCGCGCATGTATAAGGGCGACATAAAGCGGCGTTATTACGGTGAACAGCGCCACCTGGTAGGCCTGCAGCACAATGAAGCAGTAGTTCAGCGCCACGTACATCAGGCCGAACTGCACCGCGCCTATGCCCATAAGCGCCAGCGCCGCGGGGCGGCCGCCTTTCGGCAGGCGCAGCCAGGGCAGCAGCACGGCGAAAGCCAGGCCCAGCCTTATGACGGTTACCAGCACCGGGTCGGCGCCGGCCACCCATTGTTTATTAATTCCGAAGGAAAAGGCCCACAGCCAGGAAACTATGATAAGGCGCGCCATACCTGATTCTATAATTTTGGGGAAGACTCTTTATGCGGACGTGGCCGCGGGTAGGCAGAAGCACGTAGCGTTAATCCGACAGAATCCCGTTACGCTTCCATACAAATTAAAGTAAAATTTATACAACACTATTCCTTATATGCTTGGAGGCGAACAATGAAAGGCTGGACCGGCTATATCCTCAGGGTGAACCTTACCGACAAGACCTGGAAGAAAGAAGCTTTTACCGAAGAATTCGCTACTACCTGGGTGGGCGGGCGCGGTTTCGCCGCCAAGATCCTTTTTGACGAACTCAAGCCCGGCATCGACCCGCTGGGCCCCGAGAATAAACTCGTGGTGGCGCTCGGCCCCATCTCCGGCATTCCCGCCCCCAACACCGGCAAGGCCGTGGTGGCCGCCAAATCTCCGCTCACCGGTTTCTATGGCGACGGCAACCTGGGCACGCACGTGTCGAGCCAGCTGCGCAAGGCCGGCTATGACGCGCTTATCGTGGAAGGCGTCGCCGCCGCGCCCACCATGCTCTACATCGAGGACGACAAGGTGGAGTTCCACAGCGCCTCCGAAGTGTGGGGCAAAGGCACCTTCGCCACCAATGAGTGGATCCACAAAACGTATCCCAAGAACCTGGGCGTCCTGAATATCGGCCAGGGCGGCGAAAACAAAGTCCTTTACTCCGTGATCCGCAGTATGGAAGGCCGCGCCGGCGGCAGGCCCGGCATGGGCGCCGTTATGGGCTCCAAAATGCTTAAGGCCATAGTCGTGAAGGGCACTAAGGCCATCCCGCAGGAAAAACCCGAAGAGCTGAAGCAGATGGGCGGCGCGGGCTTGAAAGAAGCTTATGCGCTCGACCAGAAGAGCGGCTGGTCCAAACAGAGCACCAACGCCGTGCTGGCCTGGTGCAACGAGGTGAACGGCCTGCCCGTGCAGAACATGCGCAAGACCACCCACCCCGAAGCCTCCAAGATAGACGGCGAGCGCCTGAACGACGCGCGCGTAGCCACCTACGGCTGCCCCAGCTGCACCATGCACTGCGGCATCACCATCCACGACAAAGAAGGCCGCGAGTCCGAGCTGGACTACGAGAACATCGGCATGCTGGGTTCCAACCTGAACGTGTTCGACCTTAAGCAGGTGGGCTCGCTTAACTACCTCTGCGACGATTACGGCCTGGATACCATTTCCGCCGGCTCGGTGCTGGGTTTTTACGCCGACGCTATCGAGCGCGGCGCCACCACGGGGGACTTTAAGTTCGGCGACGCCGAGAAAGGCAAGACCCTGCTCGGGCAGATAGCCGCTCGCGAAGGCGTGGGGAACCTCCTCGCCGACGGCACGCTGCGCATGGCGAAAGCCTGGGGCAAGGGCTCCATTGATTATGCCATGCAGGTGAAAGGTCTGGAAGTGGCGGCCTACAACTGTAAATCCATCCCCGGCCAGGCGCTGGCCAACGGCGTGGCGGCCATAGGCGGCCACCACCGCGAGGCCTGGATCATCACCTTCGAACTCAAGCACAGCAAGCGCGAATCCTACGGCCCCGAAAAGGCGGCCAAGGTGATAGAATTGCAGCGCATCCGCGGCGGCCTGTTCGAGCTGCTGGTGGCCTGCCGCTTCCCGTGGGTGGAAGTTGGCTACAGCCTGGAGAACTATCCCAAGTTCTTCAACGCCGCCACCGGCCTTAACTGGACGCTGGAGGATTTCTGGCAGGCGGCCGACCGGGGCTACGCGCTGATCAAGCTGCATTACCTGCGCGAATTCCCCAACGCCACCCGCAAAGACGATTACCCGCCGGCGGTCTGGTTCGACAAAGCCAACGCCGACACCGAGGGCCCACAGAAGGGCGTGGCGCTGGAGTACGACAAGTACGACTCGCTGCTGCAGCACTACTACGACCAGCGCGGCTACGACCAGCGCGGCATCCCGACCAAGGAACTGCTGGCGAAGCTCGGCATGCAGAAAGAAGCGGCCGAGGTTGAGAAATACGCCACGTTGAGCTGATGAAAATAACGGTCAAGTTGATAGGCCCGCTGATCTACGACGCGGGCTTCAGCGAGAAGCAGATCGAACTCCCCGGGCCAGTCACGGCCGGGGAGCTCGTTCCGCTGGTGAAGCTGGATAAGAAGCGGCCCGTCATCATCACCCGCAACGGCAGGGCGGTGGCCTCCGGCGACGAGCTGGCAGACGGCGACCGCGTGGTTATCTCGCATATTTATTCGGGTGGCTGAAAGTTGCCGCGACCGCGGCCGGCCAGCTAGTTTCAAGATGCAAATATCTAATTAAATACGGGCCGCCCGGATAACCGGGAAGCCCGTAGTCAGCCAAGAGCGGCGCAGGCCGCGTTGGCATTTTTTACCCTAAGTGTTCCGCGAGGCCTGCCTTAATGTTTGCCGGCGCCTTCGGGACGGCCGCCTTTGTCCGGCCGCTCCATCTTCTCGGCGCGTTCATGCTTCTCCATCTTTTCGCCCTTCTCTCCTTTCTCGCCTTTCTCAGTCTTCATCTTTTCGTTCTTGATGCGTTTGTGGGCTTCGGTTTGCGTTTTATGCACCTTGCTTACGACCTGGCCCAGCTTAAGGTCGAGGCTTTTGGCTATGTTGCCCCAGCCCATTACCGGCGGTCCCTGGCGCATGCCCATTATCTTCTGCACGTTGGCGTCGTTTATGCCGCCAGGCATTTTCTCGCTCAGGGCCAGCACTATGGAGATCTCGCCATAGCCGAGTTTCTGGTCGCGCAGCGCCTGCACGCGGGCGTCGTCCACCTTGAACTCTGTCTTCAGTTTATCCGCCACCACTTTCTCGCCTTCAGGCTTGGCGGCGTCCTTATCTAGCGTCACCGCCGAGGTTTCCAGCTTCTTCTCGTCCTTGTTCTTCTCTTGGGCGCACACGGGCATGAACCCGGCCGCGCCTAAGAGCAGCCCCGCGACAAGCAGCTGTATCTTTATGTTTTTCATTTTATCCCCTTATACGTTACCGATTATTTTCCAAATTCAGAAGCGCTGGCTGATCCCGGCGCTTAAACCTAAGGCGGGGCTTCCATCTGACAGGCCCAGCAGCAGCCCGCCGAATACCTGCAACCCGTCCGCCGAATAGGACAGGGAGCCGCTGAGGTCCAGCGGGGAAGGGTTGCCGGAGACCAGCGCGTTACTGGTTTCAAGAAGAACGGTGACGGCCAGTTTTTTTTCGAGCGGCAGATAGAAGCCGATATCCAGGGCCACCTGGTTGTCGAAATTTATCCCGGCCGGGTCACCGATTATAGTGTAATACCCGTCGGCCAGCAGCGACCAGCCCGCGGCCATCTTCTTGGCGAACTCGAGCCCCAGGCCCTCGTCCATCTCGCCGGTGCCCAGGCCCCGCTTCTCGTCCGCGGTCGGCAGCTTAAGCTTGCCCGTCAGCGACAGGTCAAAAGAGCCGGCCCCAGCCTCTTTTAGGTAGTAGGTCCCGCGCACCAGGATGTCGCCGAGCCCGGACTCGGTAGAAGTTGCCGCGGTAGTTTTTGCCTTGCTTACGCGCACCGGGTTTCCGCCTACGAGGATTACGGAGCCGGCGGTACTCTGGCTTAGCCAGGGGACCGTCACCGACAGGTCCGCGGTCTGGTAATAGCGTTTAAGGGTGAAAGGGACATAGACCGTATTGGTGCGGTCGGGTGTTCCATATTTTCCGGTAGTATAATTTACCGAAGAACCGAGTTTCCAATCCGAGGCATACGCCCGCCCGGGCGCCGCCGCGCAGCAAAAAGCCGATAAAACGCAGAATGCGGCAATAAATGATTTCATACCACTCCTTGTGAGGCTGCTGTTTGTTTTTTTTCACCAGAAAAAATCGGAGTTGCGGATAAAACAGTCCATCCCCCAGTCGCCTGATACTAGCACTATGCACCGTCTAGTGCAATTAAATAGAATTCAGGAAAACCCACCCGCCTGAATGGCAGCGGTTTGATATCGGTGCTCTGCCGGAACACTTACACGTCGGTGCCGGTTGCCGCGGCGGGCTGAAACAGCAGCAGCCTGCGGTGGGAAACAAGTCTATTTAATGCGGAGAGGGCTACATGCTTTTGTCGCGCGAATGCGCTATCTTTTCTTTAGCGGATTCTTGCGGACGGGGTAACGGTGGCTGGCGCCTGGCGGGCGAAATCCGAGGGTCGGGACTTAAGGAGGAAACTGTGATCAGTCTTTTAATAGTCATTATTCTCGTTCTGGTTATTATCAAGTTGTTGTAACTCCGGCGACAAGGCGGAGCGGCACTATGCAACTTGAGATTAGCGGTATCAGTAAACTTTACTCCCGGGACAGGGGGCTTTCCCCCGTCAGTTTCGGCGTGGAGAAAGGCGAATTGATCGCCATTGTCGGACATAACGGCGCGGGCAAATCCACCCTGCTTAAAATGCTGGCGAGCTGGATCCGCCCCGACTGCGGAACCGTAAGGATAGACGGCATCGACCTGCGCGACAGGACGGCGGTTGTTAAAAAAATAGGGTTCATACCCGAAGTGCCGAACCTTTTCGATTTCTTCTCCGTAGAATACAACCTTAAACTCTTCGCCGCGCTCTTCCGCGCGCCCTTCACCAGGGTAGAAGAGGTCCTCGGCGAGTTCGGCCTGACACCTTTCCGGAACAGCCGGGTACAGGCCCTGTCCAAGGGGCTGAAGCAAAGGGTCAACATCGGACGCGCGCTGCTGGCGGACCCGCCGGTAGTGCTTTTCGACGAGCCGACCTCGGGCCTGGACTTCGAGATGACAAAAGAGGTCTACCGGCTGCTCCACGCCATGCACGCCTCGGGAAAAACCATCCTGTTCACCTCCCACAGGCCGGAGGAGATCAAAAGCCTCGCCACGCGCATAATGGTCCTGCATCAGGGCCGCCTGGTCTTCGACGGCTCCACCGAAGATTATTTCCGGTCGAACGTGCATAAAGAGCTGTACGCATGATAAAGAATATTCTTGTGCTCGCGTTCAACGACCTGTACGTAGCGCTCAGGAACAAGACTATTTTTCTTATCCTGTTCATCCCTTTTTTTGTCTTTGTCTCCCTTAAGCTGATAGATCAGGGCGACGCGAACGCGCCCAGGATGCAGATAGGGCTGTTAAGCGGGGAGGCCTACGCGCCAGAGGTCACGCGGAGTCTCAAAGCCGCGGAGGCCGGCCTTGGAGTTGTCTGGGCCGGGAACCTGGAGGAAGGTACGCGCCTGGTGAAGGAGCGCAAAGTGGCCGGGCTGCTGTCGAACGACAAGAGCGGCCGCGGCGGCCTGGCGCTCCTGGTCCTGAAGAAAGATTCTCTTCGCACTGTAGCCGTGGTGCAGGTGTTTTCGGCGCTGCAAAAAACGGCGGAAGGGAGCAGGCCGGGTTGGATTACGGAGATCCGCTCGTTGCAGGGAGGCGGCGTCCAGCGGGAGACCCTGCCGACCTGGGTCCTAATGCTTATCCTGCTGGTGGGCTTCATTATCATGCCGTCCCAGGTTGCCGAGGAAAAAGAAAAAAAGTTGCTGCTGGGCCTGCTCCAGACCCCCATCCACGAGGTTCAATGGCTGATCGCCAAGTTGCTCATGGGCATGGCCCTGATTCTTGTCTCGGTCGTATTTCTGCACCTGCTCGGGCAATTCGGGCCGGTCAATATTTTCGCTTACAGCGCGCTGATCCTGGCCGGCGGTTATTGTTTCAGTGCCTTCGGGATTCTGCTGGGCTTCCTCTGCCGCAGCCAGGCGAGCGCCCGGACCCTTGGCGTGATCTTTTACCTTCCGCACCTGCTGCCCTCGGCGCTATCGGATGTTTCGCGGAAAATGACCGCGGTCGCCCCATTCCTGCCGTCCTACCAGCTGTACCGCCCCCTTCAGGCCCTGCTGTTCGAAGACGGCGCGGCGGCGAATATGTCTTTTGAGCTGGCCTACTTATTCCTGGCGGGAACGCTTATGATCTGGCTTTCCTATTTTCTGATGAAGCGGCGCTGGCTGATGTAAGCCGGGCTTTCGGCCCGGCGGTGCTTTTTTTCCATGACCGAGGTCCTGTAATTCAGTGACGAGCTCGGTGGCGCGCTTTACCGCTTTCAGGATATGCGCGATCTCGGTTTTTATGGGGCTGGAGGAGGGGAGGTCGTAGTCGATAAGGGTGGCAAAGCCGTTTATCGCAGTCAGCGCGTTGTTAAAGTCGTGCGCGAGCGGACGTGCCATTTTATCCACTACGTCGGACACCATGGCCATGGCCCGCTTTCTCTCCTCTTTTTTTAGCTGGATAACGTCCCTGGCTATCCCTATCACTCCAATTATCTTCCCCGCGGCGTCGCGCAGAGGGGTTTTTATGGTGTTGAAGTAGTACTTTCCCGAAGGCAGCTTCCGTTCATAACTGGAGACCAGTGTTTTACCGGTGCGGATAACTTTCCGGTCGTCTCTGAACACTTCAGTCGCAACGTCGGCGGGGAAGAGCTGCTTATCGGTCTTGCCCAGCGTGTCATGGCGGCTTAAACTCACAACATCGGCGAAGGACTGGTTGATCTTTATGTAATGGCCAGTAATGTCTTTTATAAAAATATTATCCCGGGCGGTCTCGAAAATGCTGCGCAGCATGCCTTCGTCCTGGCCCGGAACGGTTTCAGGTTTTTTACGTTCGGTGACGTCGCGGGAGATCCCCAACACGGAACTGGTCTTTCCCGCCGTGTCCTTCAGTGGTATCAACCGGGTTTCTTCGTAATGTTTGTTTCCGGAAGCTCCAACCGACTGTTCGCTCACCGAACTCTTGCCGCTGGCGAATACCCGGTTGAGCGCCGTTTTCTGGCGGGCCGCCGTTGCAGAGGTGAAAAGCGAAGTCCTAGGCTGGCCGACCACATCTTCGGCCGAAAGGCCGAGGCGTTTCAGCCCCGAGGGATTTACATATCTTATCTTGTCGTCGTGTCCGACCACATAGATGAGGTCGAAGAAAGATTCGATCAGCGCGCGGTATTTGTTTACCGTCAGGTCTTTGGACGCTGAAGTGGCAGCTTTGTAAGTTTTTATCACTTCGCGTAAAAGCCCGGGGTC
>JBBRDG010000019.1:0-36530 GCA_038204165.1 Elusimicrobiales bacterium | reverse complement strand
TGTCCCCACCGCTGCATCTTCCGGCCACAGCGTAAACAGTGCCTTTTTCATCTGATTAGACTAGCATAAGTCTAATGAAAGAGGCTTCCCCGTCGGAGAAGCCTCTTAAAAACCAACACGTTTTTTCCATTAACTCTTTTTATTTTACGGCCTACTTAAGCGCGAGCTCCGGCTTGTGCCCGGACAGGCCGTAGTACGCTATGTAAAGGTAGCAGAGCAGCGGCAGAATGAAGGCGTGGTGAATGCCGATGCTGTCCGCCAGCACGCCCTGCAGCACAGGCACCAGCGCGCCGCCGACGATGGCCATGCAAAGAATGCCCGAGCCCTTGCCCGTATGCGAACCCAGCCCCGCTATGCCCAGCGAGAAGATAGTCGGGAACATAATGGAGTTGAACAGGCCGATCAGCAGGATGGACCACATGGCCACGCTGCCGGTGGTAGTCATGGTAACGGCCAACAGCGCCACCGTGGCGAAGGCGTTGAAGCCGAGCAGCTTGCCGGGGTTTACCAGGCGCTGTATGCCGGAACCCAGGAAACGGCCGATCATGGCGCCGCCCCAGTAGAAAGAAACGTACTTGGCCGCCACCGCCTCGGGCAGGCCGCCGATGTAAGGCTGGCCCAGGTAGTTCACCAGGAAACTGCCGATGGAAACCTCGGCGCCCACGTAGAGGAAGATCCCCAGCGCGCCCAGCTTCAGGTGCCGGTAGCCCCAGGCGCTGCTGTGAGCTTCCTCTTCCCTGCCGGTTTCGGGGTCAACATTACCGGCCTCAAGCTGCGGCAGCTTGATCACGGCGAAGATTCCGGCTATAACAAAGAGTGCCACGGCCAGCCAGATGTAAGTGCTCTGCACGGTGCCGGCTTCGGCGGCCTTATAGGCCAGCAGTTCAGCCGGGGGCATCAGCGCTATCACGTCGGCGGACTTGACCGCCACGGCCAGGATGAAGACCGAGCCCAGGTAAGGCGCTATGGTGGTGCCCAGCGCGTTGAAGGCCTGGGTCAGGTTCAGCCGGCTGGACGCGGTCTGGGGGCTGCCCAGGATGGTTACGTACGGATTAGCGGCCACCTGCAGCAGCGTTATGCCGGAAGCCAGCACAAAGAAGCCGAACAGGAACAGCGGGTAGGAGCGCAGGCCCGCGGCGGGATAGAAGATAAGGCAGCCGAGCCCGGCTATTACGAGCCCGGTGCAGATGCCCTTCTTGTAGCCGATCTTCTCGATGATGGCGCCCGACGGCAACGACATGATGAAGTAGGCCGCGAAGAAGCAGAACTGGATCAGCATCGACTGGGTGTAGTTCAGCGTGAACACGGCCTTCAGATGCGGAATCAGGATGTCATTCAGGCAGGTGATGAACCCCCACATGAAGAACAGCGACGTCAGCGCGGACAGCGCGAAAGAATAATTCGCGCCCGGCTCAGCCTTAACTTTCATAGTGCCCGAAGTTGCGCCAGATGTTGCCATAGTTTCTCCGTTCCCCCGTAGTTTAGCTTTACTTAATCTTCTTCAAGAGCCACAAAAATTCCAGGTTGCCTTTGGCGCCCCTTATCGTAGAATCCATCACGGCCAGCTCTTTCACGCCGGGCAGGTTCTGCTTGATAAAAGCGCGCAGGTCTTCCAGCGCCTTTAGCCGCAGCTCTTCGGTCTTCACAATGCCGCGGTTCAGGTCGGCGGGCGTCAGCTCGAACTGCGGCTTCAGCAGCGCTATCACCTGGCCGCCTTTGGCCATTACGCTGAACACCGGCCCGAGAATAAGTTTAAGGGAAATAAAGGAAACGTCTATGGCGCAGAGCTCTGGCGCCTCGGGGAACAGCTTGGGCTCCAGGTACCGGGAATTGGTCTGCGGCATAAAGACCACCTGCGGGTGCGCCTTGATGCGCTCGTGGATCTGGCCCTCGCCCACGTCCACCGCGTAAACTCTTTTCGCCCCTTCCTGCAGAAAACAGTCGGTAAAGCCGCCGGTGGCCACGCCCACGTCCAGGCAGACGCGGTCTTTAACGGTAATCTTGAAATTGTCGAGTGCGCCTTTAAGCTTAAGGCCGCCGCGCGAAACATAAGCGCAGTCCGGCACCACAAGCTCTATCACGTCGGCATCCCTTACGGCCTGACCAGCTTTGTCGGCGGGCTTGGCGTTAACCAGCACCTGGCCGGCCATAATAGCGCGCAGAGCCCTTTCCCGGCTCTCGAAGAGACCCCGGTCCACGCAGGCTAAGTCCAGGCGCATTTTCATCTGTATATACTACAAAATAAAAAAAGGCCCCCCCATAAGGAGCCCTTTTTTCAGAGTTTGTCTTCCCGCTTAGCGCCGCGTGGTAAGCGCGGGGTTAGTCCACAATTCCTGCATCTTCTCCGGGAAGTTCCGGCGCACGTCCTTTATTTCGCCGGCGGTAACATGGCGCTCTATCACGGCTATCACGCCCTGCGTAACGCGCAGCGGGTCCATGCCCTTGGGCAGCTGCACCATAACCTGGTCCAGAAACTCGTCCATGTTCCTTGTCTTTAGGGGCTTGTCCTTGGGCGTCCAGCCGCTGTAGTACAAGCCTATCATCAGCATAGGGAGCTGCGCGGCGAACTCGGTGCTCTCGCGCACGGGCAGCCTGTCCCGCACGGCGTGCAGCACGGCCCTGAGGGCGCGGTAGGCGTCGTTGGGGTTGGTGAAGCCGAGCTCGAGCTCTATCTCCTTTAACCACTGGCGCGTTTTGGCCATGACCTTGTCGAACAGGTGGGCCTCGGAAGCCTCGGTAATGGTGTGCGGCCACTCCTGGGTTATCTTCTCGGCCTCGTGCCAGTCGTCGGTGGGCGTGCCAGGCGCGGTGGCGCGGCGCAGGTAGAGCTCGTGGGCCACCTGGCGCGTGGCTTCGTGCAGGTTGCCGCTGCGCAGGTAATGCGTATAGGCTTCCGCGTAGAAGTGTTTGGCTATCGAATTAACGTTCTTTGACATTTTCCCTCCCTGAAAGATGACAACAAAGCCCCGCTCTGCAAGAGCGAGGTTCGGCTGCCTTAATTATCAATTTTGGGACAACTTGTCCCCCCAAGGGTGATACTACAAAATTATAAGGAACTGCCAACAGCGCGAAAAATCCATTAGAATTTTTTCTTTAGCGTTAGCCGCTGCACGCTGCCCAGTCCAGTTTCCGGGGACATCGCATAATCCAACTGCGCGCCCAGCGCCATTATGCCCGCGCCCACACTTAGGCCGTTCTTGCCGTTATCGGAAGTAATCCCGGTTAAGCCGTAGCCGCCGCGCAGCGCAAAGCCAGTGCCGTTGGAACCCAGCAGCATGGCATACTCAGTACCGGCTGAAAAGATGGTCTGCTTGTCGTACACCATCCGTTTAACGTCCAAAGCCAGCGACATTCCCGGCAGGGCCACCACCGTTACCCCGGCGTTAACGCTTAGCGGCAGGTTGTCCCGCTGGGACAGGTACTTTATCCCGTTGCCCAGGTTCTGTACGCCAAAACCTATTGAGGCCGGCAAACCTTTAAGCGCTTGTCTTACGCCCAGGTCCACCGCAAAGGCCTGCGCCCTTACGCCCGCTATGCTGCTTTGAATGTATTTAACCGTGCCCCCGAAGTTCTTAACAGCGAAACCGAGACTTACTGCCTGATCATAGGCGCTGTAGCCGCCGCTGGCGCTGCGGTCCTCGCCGCGGCCGTCGAAAGAACTGTTGGACAGCCTAGTTACGCCCAGCCCGGCTTTAAACCCGCCTATAGGCATCCCAACGCCTACAAAGTCGTGGTTGGCGTCCATCAGCCATTTGCTGTGGCTGAAGGCCACCTCGGGGCTTGTCATAGCGGCAAGCCCGGCGGGGTTGTAGTTTATGGAATTTATCCCGTAAACCGAAGCCATCCCCGCCGAACCCATGCCGCTGAACCGGGCGTCGCTGTCTATCTTTAAGAACTGGGCGCCCGTCTGCGCGGCATTGGCGGTGGTTGAAACCAGCAGGATAAGGGAAAATATTTTAAATGTGTTTTTCATATTTTCCTTTTTTATCTTACCACCGCGAATTTACCACGGGCTTTAAGCTTCTTCCCCGCCCGTTCGGCTTCCATAGTGTAATAATACACGCCGCTGGCTATATGGCCTGTCCAGGCGTACTCATAGGCGTAGGCAGAACCTGCGGCCTGCGGATTACCGCTTAAGGTCTTTTCATGCACCAGCGCACCTGCTACGGTGAACACCCGCAGCTTTACAGTGTCGGCCGTGCCCACCTCTATGTGGAAGGTAGGGACCTTGCCGCCCTTGGCGGGGTCGGGGTAAACATAGACCTCGCCCAGTTTGAACTCCAGGGCGGAAGAAGAAGCGAAGCTGCCTGACCTTACCATCGAGGGGCTATAGCTGCCTGGGAGGTTGAACTCAATGGGGTTAGATAATGCCTGGCCGCGCATGGCTGTAACAGTATGCGTGCCGTAGCTTATGCCCGAAGGCACCGTGCCGGTCAGTTTTGTGTCGGTCCACAGGCTTACAGCGCATACTACCCCGTCTATGGTCACTTTAGTTGTTGCGGCGCTGTAAGGACCAAAGCCGGTGCCGAAGACGTTGAATACCGTGCCCACCGCGCCTGTTGTGGGCGTCATGCTGGAGATAACAGGCTCCGCCACAGCTACATAGGCGGTGGCGCTTTCGGCCAGACCGCCGTTCAGATACCGTTGCACCTGCACGGGATAGGTCCCCGCCAGCAGGAACGGCAGCGTGCCCTGGATCTTGGTGTCGGTCCACAAAGACAAGGGCGTTGTTGCGCCATTTATCAGTACCTTGGTATAGCCTGCCACGTAATTGCCGAAGTTAAAGCCTGTTATACTGAAGGGACCAATAACGGGCGAGGTGGACGGGCTTACTGTGTCCAGGTAAGGCACGGCGACGGTGAATATGGAACTTGAAGTGCGTACCACGCCATTATTCAGTGCCCGCTCGACATACAGCTCGTAGTCGCCGGGCGTTAAAGCGCCGGGGATGGTGCCCTGTATCTTACTGTCGGTCCAAAGGCTTAGCGGGGCTGTTGCGCCGCCTATCAGCACCTTGGTGTAGTTAGCTACGTAGTTGCCGAAGTTCAAGCCCTGTATTGTGAAAGGCAAGCCGATGGGGCCTGAAGACGGGCTAAGGGTATAGGCAACAGGCAAGGCCACGCTGAACGTTAGCGTGGAAGACTGCACCTGCCCGCCGTTAAGGGTGCGTTCTACCACTACAGGGTATTCACCCTCGCCCAGGCTGCCGGGGATGGTGCCTTGGATCTTTGTGTCGCTCCACAGGGTGAGGGGCGTGGTTGTTCCGCCTATCAGCACCTTGGTGTAGTTAGCTACGTAGTTCCCGAAGTTGCTGCCATAGATGGTGAAGGGCAGGCCTATAGGGCCGCCCACAGGCGACATGCTGCTAACGCTCACGCCCAGCACCTCAAAGGCGAGGGCGGAGGTCTTTACCGTACCGCCGTCGGCGGTATTGCGGACCACCTTCACCGGGTACTGCCCGGCGGCAAGGCCGCCGGGAATGGTGCCCTGTATCTTATTGTCGGTCCATAAGGTTAACGGGACGGTGGCGCCATTTATCAGCACGCCGGTATAGGCGGCCGAGTAATTCCCGAAGTTAGCGCCATTAATGGTGAACGGCACGCCTATGGCCCCGGACGACGGGGTTATGTTAAAGGCCGCAGGCGCGCTTACCACAAAGGCTATGGCCGTGGAACGCACAATGCCGCTGTTAAGTTCGCGCTCGACGATGACGGGGTATTCGCCGGGGGTTAAGGCGCCGGGGATGGTTCCTTGGATCTGGCTGGTGGACCAGAGGGTTAGCGGGGCGGTAGCGCCGCCTATCAGTACCCTGGTGAAGTTTGCCACGTAGTTGCCGAAGTTAGCGCCATTTATGGTGAAGGGCAAACCTATAGGGCCAGCGACCGGGGTCATACTGGACACGTCCACGGTAAGCACCTCGAAGGTCATTGAGGAGGTCTGCATAAGGCCGCCATCGGCGGTATGGCGCTCGACCAGCACAGGGTACTGGCCCACGGGCATGCTGCCCGGCACGGTACCCTGAATTTTAGTATCGGTCCACAGGGACAAGGGCGCGGTGGTGCCGCCCACAAGCACATCGGCATAGGCGGCAGCGTAATTACCGAACCCTGTGCCCGTAATAGTGAAAGGCATCCCAATGGGCCCCGACGACGGGGCCAACCAGTAGGCTTCCATGTTCTTAAGGCTGAAAGTAGCAGAAGAACTGCGGACCACGCCGCCGTTAAGAGCCCTTTCCACGTAAAGACCGTAGTCGCCCACAGGCAAGGTGCCGGGGATAGTTCCCTGTATCTTTGTGTCGGTCCACAAGGTAAGCGGAACAGTCACCCCGCCCAACAACACGCGGGTGTAGTTGGCCACATAGTTGCCGAAGTTTTCGCCGGTGAGGGTGAACGGCAGGCCGATAGCGCCCGACGAGGGACTAAGCCCAGAAAGTGCGGGCGCAGTTACGTTGAACGAAGTTGCCGCGGCTATAGTGCTGGTGCCGCGCATGATAGCTACGGCCTGCTCGCCGGAAGCAAGGCTGCCGGGGATGGTGCCTTTTATGGTGGAAGTGCTCCAGAGAGTAAGGGGCGCGGGAACGCCGCCTATCAGCACAACCGTAGTTCCGGCGGAATAAGCGCCAAAGCCAGAGCCTGTAATTGTGAACGGCACGCCGATAGGCCCGGAAGACGGCATTATTGAAAAGACAGCTTGCACGGAAGTGACTGTAAAGACATGGCTCTTTAATTCCGAGCGATTCCCAGCATTGTCTTCCGCAACATAGTAGACCGTGTGAGTCCCCGCCGTTAGAGTAAACGGAACAGTATACACCGGGTTCTCACAAGTTCCAACAGGTCCGGTCATGGCAGGATCCGTCTGGCACGAATCAGAAGAAACATCGATAAGTATGTATTTTGCCTTTACATCGGAAGCAATGCCATTAGACACAGGGTCTGACGCATTGTAGGTTATTGAATCCGCCGCTGTTATGTAAACATTCTCGTCGGAAGAAATAGTGGAACTACCCACTAAAAGCTGAGTCTCCGGACTGGTGCCGTCCACATAAAACGTGGTTGTTTTTAAGAGTTCATAATTTGGCACGGCATCAGCTGAACCATAGCCGATCCAATGGACGCCCTCGGCTATAGTGAAGCTTGAGGTATACCGCGTAAATTGCGCGGCAGCCTCGGGAACAAGTCCCATAGAGAACAGGGACTCGGTCATGTTCGGCGTGTAATACGTCTTAACTCTTCCGACTCTGTCATCTTGGGCGCTTAAACCGATAAAAGTCTCGGTAGAGATATAGCTCCGCCCCTGGCTATCGGAATAACTATTGCCGATGGTAGTCAGGCTGGTAAGCGGCGGCCAGACGTCTGGAAGGGACGATTCAGGCGAGCGCTGTTGGGAAACAGCCACCGTGAACGGCGAGGCGCTGGTCGCATAGCCGGAAATGAGTTTGTTTGTTCTATCCAGCGCCACGGTAATGTTCTGCCCGTTATGCAGCATTTGCAGATAGGGTTCCTGCTCAGGAGTTACGCCAGAATTAGCATAATTCATTACCACAAAAAAGCCCCCTTGGTACTCACCGTCGATGGTGATTTCCTTAGAAAGCGCACGTGGCAGGTTAGAATACCCGGACGGGAGGGTCCCTCCTGTTGTGTCATTGGCACTTACAGAAGCAAGGTTTGTAAGGTTGTCGAACGTAATAGCTACATTGCCTATAGTCATTCGCGCATTGTTTCCTAGCGACGCAGAGGCAAATCCGGGAACATTGAAGCCTTTTTCTACAGCCGTGAAGTTGAGAGATTCATCCATCACCGCCACATAAAGTTTATGCGCACCTGGCGCTACATAAAAATTTCCAGAAGCGAGGCTAGAGTCGAGCATTTGAGTTTTATCATCATCGGTCCAATCGTCATAAGATCTGTCAACGCTGTAAAAAAGTAAAGTAGAAGACGCGGGAGTGATGTCGTCAGAGACTGCTGGAACATTGCATGTCAGGTTGCCATTGCCGGTTTTTATAATAGGGGTATCAATAATAGGAGGTGAATCCGGAGATATTGTAACAGAAGGCTCTTTGGGGTCCGAAGTAGACTGCCTGGTCTTGGAATAATCATATGTCGCCCAATTCCCAGCTCGGTCCACAAGTTTAGCGACTAGGTTACCGCCAGGGTTACAGGCACAAGTTGAGTAATACACCCGCGAAGAAACGGAATCCTCCTCCTCTTCTACTAACGGCATTTTTCTTAAAGTATTCCCCTCTTTTGTATATAAGTAGTATTCAAGCCTGTCAATGCCGGAACTGGCGTCATATGTGGTTGCGGCTAACCTTATATCTGGACTATCGACTTTCGGCGTGATTAAGATATTCTGCAACATCGGATAATCTATGACCGAATCGACCATGTACTCCTTTGCAAGTTTTCTTGGATTCATTTTTCTATAACTATACTTCTCTGTCGGAATTAGATTTATCCCGGCAAGTTCATATGCATAAATCACCAGTCCATCACATCTAAATCCTACAGGGTTGGCCTTATCTTTACCGCCCGCCCAATCACCTTTAAGCTCATATATCTTGCCGAGTTGCAACGCGGCGTTGTATGCAATTTGCTCCCTTCTTTCCGATTCAATTGGAGTCTTTGCGGTTTTTGCACCCCAGTATTCTAAGCCGCCAGCGATGTATTCGTCGATAGACACTGCTTTTGCATAATCCTTTTCAATCAAAAAATGTTTATACCCGGTTGCCTCAACAATATAATGCCGCGCATCAGAACCCACAATATCCCGCAGCGAGCGCCGCAACTTTAAATCATCCACAAAAATGCTTGAACTCTGACCTAACTGATAGTTTGAGTCACTAAGGATATACACACCAGCGTGTCCCTTGTTTTTAAAACCGGGTGACCCCAATTCCCTAAAAACAGCATCCCCAACCTCGAATCTATGTGCAGTCTGGGGCGGATGATTAATTATGCCTTCTGTGCAGGTATTGTAATAAAATTCCTGTTCCGCCACTCCGACATGATCAAATTTATCAGTGGAATGAACTGTCAGCAAATAATGGCTACCCGATATCATGTATTTAGCTGGCAGATCATTATAAGTCCACTTCACCGTATGCGTGCTTTGCGGAATAGAGATGTTTATCGTAGTGGTGTCTGCAACCCAGTCTGAGCCGTTCCAATAAGTATTTTTATCCTGCCAATCTGTCTGCCGCAAAGTAAACTCTATTTTTTTAATTTCTGAAGCGTCAGTCGTCACCCCAGATATAAGCGTAGCCGGTCCGGAGGACAAAACTACTGGCCAGCTGGAAATATAAATTACTGGCGGGGCCTGATCCACGGCAAAGGATAGAACGGCAGCAGTACTGTTTCCAACTCTGTCCGAGGCATTTGCTATAACACTGAATTTGCAATCCTTGCCCGCAGAAAAATCAACATAATCCAGTAAATCGTAGTTAATTGCGAAACTCGATTGTATCGGCATCACACACGCCGTGGAGCTTTCCCGGGGGGTGCAAGAGGATACTTCTATCTGCGATAAATTTACTGTCGCGCTGGAAAAATCTTTTTTGAACATGCAAGGACCATCTTGTACGCCCAGGCGTAACCATATCACGCCAACCCTGGAACCTAAATCCGATATGTTTCCAGACAATACGGCATCATTGGTCGCGACAAAAACATTATTTTCTGGTTTTGTAAAAGTTATTGTTGGATTGGTTTTATCAATAGAAAAGGTACCCGAGGTGGAATAAGAAGCTTCCATATAGTAATGAGGGTCACCACTACCATTAGACGCCTTGATCGTTACTTGTACGCTATGCCCACCTTCAGACAGTGCAGCCCAATCAAACTCCACATTGCCATCAACAGTTATTACTTCGTTAAAAAAGGAAACATCCCAGCAGCAATTCGCTGAGCATGTGTTATGTATAGTGTATGGACTTACCCCACCTGGCCCGTAGGAAAAATAGGGATCAGTCCCCCTCCAAGTCAGTGATATGGTCGGCCACACAAAATCATCAGCTGTGCAACTGGCGCCTTCCGCAACCCATGCGAATAAATTACTGTTAAGCAGTATAAGCCCGGCGAAAAACATAAGCGAAAAGGCCACAGCTTTTATTATTTTCTTACTTGCCTTGCAAATTATATGCATACCCCTCCCACCTAACATTATTTCTGTTTCTTTAAATCCGCTAAACATTTTTGCAAATGTTTATAATCCTGGTGGTCATCCGGAAATTTTAACCCTCTGCGCAACATTTCCGGTTTTCCCCATGCCCATCTTGAATCATTGCTAAAATTATTCAATGTCTGTTCTAATACAGATATCGCACGTTTATCTCCAAGCTTTACCAGAGCATCTGCCCCAAAATACACATCCATACTATTTCCTCCGCCACCGACGACAGCATGTGTTTCATTGGCTGGTAAAAACCATCTTAGAATTGGGCCGACAGCTTCATCTGTATGCAATTCGGCAAGCAGCGCTGCTGCCTCCCGTCGCGATGGGCCTAAATACGACCTGTCATCCAACAATTTCAGCAGCCTTGGAACCAGTACCGGCCGCACTTGTCCCCGGCCCTCGCTAGTTTTTATAAAATACCAGAATTGCTGCAATGCAGTATAGTTATAAAACGAATCAGGCTCGCTCTCGTCAAATATTTTAACGAGAGAACCGAATGCCCGTGAATTTTTTGATTTACCCAGCGCCCTGATAGCATTCAAATTGATGCCGACCTCGTTAAGATCCGCTGGATTGCGTTCCGTAAGCCTCATTAATGCATCAGTATCGTCTACACCCCCATAGCCAGCAACAGCCATCACAGATTTTAAGAGTTCCGCTTGCGTATCGCTCGATTTTGCGACTTCAGCAATAGCTTCCTTAACCTTTATATTTGTTTTGGAAGCATCCATCAGTATTAGCGCCGCGGCGGCACGAATACGTTCATGCTCAGACCTATCACGCATAATTTCTATAAAAGCGTCGGAGTATTTATTTGCTGCGAAATCGCCGCCCATGGGACTTTTATAAACCATCGCAAGATAACGCACACGCCATTCAAATCGTTTATCTTTTATGGCGAATAGTAGGTCCTTGGTCAGCGGTAACGCTGCCAAGGTTTTACCCAGTTTACCACCGAGCACTTCCAGGGCGGCGTCATCCTGGCCTTCCACTTCAGCAGCTATCTTTTCCATTTCGCGCATTTTTTTAATCATGCGCTCTGAAACCTCTGCCCTGGTGGACTCTATAGTTGCGAATTCCCCCTCACTTGAACGCACACTCCCAGAGGATATGTCTATTAAATTTGTGACGGTGGGTTTCTGAGATTCCTGGGCAAAAACAGAAATAGCGCTGTGAAGCAAAAATAGCTGGATAGTTATTAGCGTTATCTTTAACATAGAAAGCCGTCGCAAATGAATTTGCGGAAGTATCCCACAATACGATTCCAATATGTTCGTTTTTCTCTAGAAGACTAACCCAGATGCCCCGCCTAATTTATACTAAAATATTTAACACAAAGTACAGCCGACTAGGATAACCCCGCGACATGGTTTGTAGGAGAAAAACCCGCAAAAGTCAGTCACGCCAACCAGACTCAATTGTCTTATGGCGAAAAACCATTATTAACTCACTTTCTTACCAATGAAGCCATTTTCATAAAACCTTTACCCCGGCAATCCCTGTCTTACTTTTGTTTTTTTATAGCTTCCAAACACTTTTTAAGATGCTTATAGTCCTGATGGTCATCCGGGAGTTTCTGCCCCCGCTCTGCCATGCGGTCTTTGGACCAACGCCATCTTGAATCCTGTGCAAAATTACTTATCATCTGCTCTAAAACCGGTATTGCCCTCTTATCCCCAAGCTTTACGAGAACATCGGCCCCAGTATAAATATCCATATTATTGCCCCCGCCGCCCGCGACTGCATCTATTTTATTCACCGGCAGGAACCATTTAAGAATAGGGTCAACAGCCTCGGCAACATTCATTTTGGCAAGAAGCTCTGCCGCCTCATCTCGTGAACACCCAAGATACGATCTATCATCGAGCAATTTCAACAATCTAGGAACTATCAATGGTCTTAGCATGGCACTAGCCGAATTGTCTTCCATCAGGACGCCAAACTGCTGTATAGCAGTAACTTGGTAGAAAGAATCCGGCGCGCTTTCATCGAAGATCTTAATCAGATAACCTATAGCAGCAGGATCTTTTGACTTACCCAATGCCCTCACAGCGTTCAGATTAATCCCCACCTCATTTATATTAGCCGGAGCACGTTCGGTAAGTTTTATTAAGACATCAGCATCGTCTACCCCGCCATATCCCGCCACAGCCATAACAGCTTTAAGCACCTCTCCCGGGGTATCGCTTGATTTGGCGACCTCGGTAATAGCCTGCTTGACCGCAGCATCCTTTCTAGAGACATCCAAAAGCACTAACGCCGATGCGGCGCGGATTCGCTCTTGCTCGTTTTTATCGCGCATAATGCCTACAAATTCATTGGGATATTTATCGGGGTACCTTTTATAAACGATTAAAAGATATCTAACCCGCCAATCAACTCGCTTATCCTTTATAACTGTGAACAACTCCCGGTTTAAAACCAATGCCGCTATTTTTTTACTTAGCTTTTCGCCTATCCTTTCAAGTGCGGCATCATCCTCCCCGCCGATTTCGGAGGCGACTTTCTCCATTTCATGGATTTTTTTCATCAGGCGCACAGAAATTTTTACAGCAACTGCTTGTGTCGCAATTAAAACATCTTCTCCAGAATTCTCTTTTACGCGTGACTCACCGACGCCTGCGGAATACGCGCCGGCAGATTTTTGTGGCTCCTGGGAAACAGCAAACGGGCAATTGCAAACCAGAAGCAATTGAATGATGGTTTGTTTTATTGCCATACGAAAGCGTAATATCTTAAACAACTTAACTCAACAACCCTGTCTTACTTTTGTTTTTTCAAAGCTTCTAAACATTTTTTAAGATGTTTATAATCCTCGTGGTCTTCAGGAAACTTTTGCCCATCTTTTTCCATCTCGGACTTACACCAACTCCATCTGGAATCATTGGCAAAGTTTAAAATCAACTGTTCCAAAACTGGGATAGCGCGTTTACCACCAAGTTTCACTAAAGCATCTGCCCCGAAAAAAACGTCTACACTATAGCCACCACCGCCCACTTTTGCACTTGTACCATTTGCAGGAAGAAACCATCTTAAAATCGGATCAACCGCCTCTTGAACTTTTAACTCTGCCAGTATCGCTGCAGCCTCATTTCGAGAGGCGCCGATTGGAGATCTATCATCCAATAATTTTAAAAATCTTGGAATTATCAGCGGTTTAACCTGCTCGCGTGTTTCAGGATTTTTAATAAAGGACCAGAACTGCACAATAGCAGTATAATTATAAAAAGAGTCTGGAACACTGGTATCAAATATTTTAACTAGATATCCGATAGCTCTAGGGTCTTTTGACTTCCCAAGAGCCCGAATGGCATTCAGATTTATTCCCACTTCATTAAAATCAGATGGCTCCCTATTTGTTAAATTAACCAGCACATCTGCATCGTCTACACCTGAATATCCCACTACTGCCATTACAGCTTTAAGGACTTCACCTGGAGTATCAGAGTCCTTGGCTGTTTCTTTAAGTGCGTCTTTAATCTTAGAGTTGTTGACAGAAATATTCACAAGCATTAGTGCAGCCATCCCGCGCACATGGGAATCTTCACTTTTATCGCGCATAATATTGATAAAATCATCTAAATATTTATTCACTTTAATGTCCCCGGTTGTATAACTTTTATAGGACATAATAAGGTAGCGCACACGCCAATCAAATCTTTTGTCTTTTATCGCGGTCACTAATTCACTATCCATTGGCAACAAAGCTATGGTTTTATTTATTTCCGCCCCAATCTTCTCCAAAGCACTATTGTCCTGTCCACCGATATGGATAGCGACTTTCTCCATTTCATGAATTTTTTTCATCAGGCGCACAGAAATTTTTACAGTAACTGCTTGTGTCGCAATTAAAACATCTTCTCCAGAATTCTCTTTTACGCGTGACCCACCGACGCCTGCGGAATACGCGCCGGCAGATTTTTGTGGCTCCTGGGAAACAGCAAACGGGCAATTGCAAACCAGTAACATCTGAATAATAAATATTTTTTTTACCATCCGAAAGCGTGCTGACCCGAGCAACTTACGTGATACCGCTATAGAAGAGAATAATTCGTAGTTGGGCATATTGCATAGCTTAGCACTAAACATAAATGTAATTCCGTATAAATCAACTGCTGACAACTGACATAACCCCGGGCACAAAAACCGCCAAGAACCCTATCCGCCCCCCAACGGTTTTTATACACGCGGATTACAGAACCGCGCACGGTAATTTTTTAACACTCGTTGCCTGGCGTGATGAAAAGCCCAAACCAATCCCAGTCAAGAGTATAGAGTAAGATTAGCGGGATGTCAATCACAGGTTTGTGATTGGTTTTAAGGTTTGTCGTAGATAACAGTCTTGATGAATTTGCTTTTCGAAATGTCAAAACGGTGATGCTGGCTCAAGGCTATTTTTCATCCGCGTCGTCTGCGTCTTCGAACTGTTCCAGCTTGAGTTTGCCTTCGGCGTCTTTTTTGAGGACTTCGATCTTGCGCTTTACTTCCTCTAGCTTGACGGAGAGTTCTTTGGAGATGGCCACGCCTTCCTCGAACAGGGCGAGGGATTCCTCTATGGGGGTGTTCTCGTCCTCGAGCTTGCCCACTATTTCTTCCAGCTTACCCAGCTTTTCTTCGAAACCGCCGGCATTAGGTTTTTTTACCATAAAGTCTCCTGTTCGGGCGCGTCCCCGCCTTTGTTTCCGGGCTTAGATTTTTTCTTGTCCGCCGCCGGGGCGGCCCCGCCGCTGCTGCCCAGCACTTCCGCTTGGGCCCGGCCTTCCGCGAACTGCAGCGAAAGCCTGTCGCCGGGGTTAAGCGCGGCCGCGGTCTTAACGGCCTTGCCGCGCGCGTCCTTAACAATGGCGTAGCCTTTTCTTAGCGGGAACAGCGGGCTTAGCGCTTTAAGTTTTTCCGTCTGCAAAGTGAGTTTCTCGGCAAAGGCGCGGGGCTTTTCTACGGCGGCCAGGAACAGCCCCTCTATGGCGTCGTCCAGGCGGCGGGTGGGCCGGTCGAGCAGCGTAAGCGGGTTCACCAGCATGCGGCTGGACGTAAGCCTGCGGAACTTGCCCTGCAGGTTCTCGTAGTAAATGCGCAGGCTCTGCAGCAGCCGCCGCTCCAGCCCGGCGATCTGGGCCGCCAGCTCCACCTTGCTCTTTACCACCAGCTCGGCCGCGGCCGAGGGCGTGGGCGCGCGCAGGTCCGCCACAAAATCGGCTATTGTAAAATCCGTCTCGTGCCCCACGCAGGAAATTACCGGGATCTTCGAGTTGGCTATGGCGCGGGCCACTATCTCCTCGTTGAAGGACCACAGGTCCTCCATGGAGCCGCCGCCGCGCCCCACCAGCATTACGTCGATGTCGGAGAAATTCTCGTTCAGGTCTATAATGGCGTTGGCTATTTCTTCCGCGGAGCCCGCGCCCTGCACCTTAACGGGCGCTATGATGATGTGCATGTTGGCGTAGCGCCGCTTTAAAATTGAAAGAATGTCCCGGATAGCCGCGCCGGTGGGCGAGGTAACCACGGCGATCTTCTGCGGCAGCGCGGGGATGGGGCGTTTGCGCTGCTGGTCGAAGAGCCCCTCGGAGGCCAGCTTCTTCTTAAGCTGCTCGAAGGCCAGCTGCAGCGGGCCAATGCCGGCGGGCTCTATGGCCTTGGCCATCAGCTGGTACTTACTCTGCTTGTCGTAGGTGGTAATGTTGCCGCGCACCCGCACCAGCAGGCCGTTGGCCAGGTCGAACTTGAGATTGGCCGCAAAGCCGCGGAACATCACGCCGGAAATATTGGAAGTGGCATCCTTCAGGTCGAAGTAGGTATGGCCCAACGAGGAAATTTTCAGGCCGGAGATCTCCCCCTCCACCCACAGCTCGCGGAATTCGGTCTCCAGCAGGTATTTTATCCCCTGGCTGAGCTCGCTTACGGTATAGACCCGGGGCTCGGTCACTTTTCCCCCCGCAGCCGCTTCAGGCGTTTACCGATCTCTATTTCGAAACCCTGGTCGGTAGGGCGGTAGAAAGTTTTGGGCTCGGGCATGTACTCCTGCTTAACGTAATGCCCCTCAAAATCGTGCGGGTACTTGTAGCCCTGGCCGTGGCCCAGCGCCTTGCCGTCCTTGCTGGCGTCGCGCAAATGCAGCGGCACCGCGCGCTCCACGCCGGAGTTCACCTCGGCCTGCGCCTCGTTCACGGCCAGGTAGGAAGCGTTGGACTTGGGCGAGCAGGCCACGTAAATTGCCGCCTGCGCCAGAATTATGCGGGCCTCGGGCATGCCCAGCACCTGGGCCGCGTTAAAGGCGCTCTGCGCCTGCACCATAGCCATAGGGTTGGCGTTGCCCACGTCTTCCGACGCGCAGATAAGAATGCGCCGCGCCACAAAGCGGGGATCCTCGCCGGCCTCCAGCATTTTGGCCAGCCAGTAGACCGCGGCGTCGGGGTCCGAGCCGCGCATGGATTTTATGAAAGCGGAAATATGGTCGTAGTGCTCGTCGGAGCTGCGGTCGTAGCGCAGGCTCCGGCGCTGAATGGATTCGCGCGCCACGGCCTCGTCTATTACGCGCTTGCCGCCGGGGCCGGGCTTGGTGGTTATTACGGCCAGCTCCAGGGCGTTCAGCATGCGCCGCGCGTCGCCGGAGGAATTCTCCACCAGGTAGCGCTTGGCCCCGGGCGTAACTTCAGGCGCCAGCGCCTTAAGCCCGGCTTCCGCGGTAAGCGCGCGGTCGAAGATCAGCGAGAGGTGCTCCACGCCTAACTGTTTGAACTCCACCACTATAAAGCGCGACAGCAGCGCCTGGTTGATGTAGAAGAAAGGGTTCTCGGTGGTCATCCCGATCAGGATGATCTCGCCCTTCTCCACGGAGGGCAGCAGCACGTCCTGCTGCGTGCGGTTGAAATGGTGGATCTCGTCCAGCACCAGCAGCACGCGCTGGTTGCGGGCCAGCCCGCTGCCGAGCCCCTTGGAATACTCTATAATCTTTTTAAGGTCAGCCACGCCCGCCATTACGGCGTTCAGGTCGAAAGTTTTGGCGTTGGCGCGGGAGGCTATGTAGCGAGCCAGCGCGGTTTTGCCGCAGCCGGGAGGCCCGAAGAAAACCGCGGATTTAAGATTGTCGGATTCTATGGCGCGGCGCAGCAGCTTGCCCTCGCCCAGGATCTCCTCCTGGCCGGAGAACTCGGAGAGTTCCTTGGGCGCCAGGCGCGCGGCCAGCGGGGCATAGAGCGGCCCGCCCTCGGGCTCGGGGGCCTCTTCCGGTTTCTGGTCGAAAAGTGAATCGGACATAAATACCGCGCGAACGGGAACCTTATTTTTCTTCGAGCGTGTTTTCCAGGCGGGCCACCATATCTTCCAACTTCTTGGAATCCGCCTCGCGGTTGGTTTCGGACTTCTGGCGCAGGTTGTACAGTTCCACCGCAAAATCGAAAGCCGCCAGGATGGCCAGCTTGGAGGTGTCCACTATGTTCAGGCTCTCTTCCACCTTCTTGATCTTCTCTTCCACCTGCCTAACAATGGCGCTGACCTCTATGTCGGTGAGCCCGTCCACAACGGGGAACTTGATCTGGCGGTTGCGCACAATGGCGTCAAACTCTTTATTGCTCATCATCTTCCTCGAACAGCCCGGGCTGCAGGTCGTTGTACTTCTCTATCTTCAGGCAGACGCGCTCAAGCTTGCGGCGCACCCTGATCTTAAAATCGGCCAGCTCGCGCGCGGCCGCGGAATTGGAAACGGCCTTATTGCGCGCGGCGCCCAGCATCTCAACCTGCTTGCGGAGAACCTCGTTCTCCTCTTTCAGGGTTGCTATAAGTTTAGAAGCGCCGTTAACCAGCTCTTCAAGGCGCTTTATGCGGTTATGCATGCCTAAATTATAGTAAAAACCGGGAGCAAAGAACCTAAATTAACCCGTCTAGCCTGAAAGGGGTATTGCGCCCGCGCGGGGAAAGTATTAGGCTCTACTTGTCAGGGGGTTATATGAAAACATTAATGTTGCCGGCCGCTTTTGCGGCCGTGTTGGCGCTTTACGGATGCACGTCCACCGAACCGGTAAAAAGCGCGGCCGAGAACGGCCTCCGCCGCGAACTTGAAGCCGTAGGGGAGGTGGTGAGCTTCAGGGAAGTGCGGTCCGAGGAAAAGGAACTGCCGGGCGGCAAAGCCCTGGTGCTCACTTTTGAAAGCGAGGTCAAGTGGCTTACGCTAGAGGAAGCCCTGTCAAAAACCGGGAGCCCCGAGGGCGCCCAGGCCTACCTGGATAAACTTGAATACGTTTCCACCCGGCTAGGCGGCGGCACCAAGCCCGGCGACCGGCAGATAATGACCGGGGCGCTGCTGCTGGCCAAAAGCGACACCGGCTGGCAATATAAAGGCCTGGTAACCGAGTAACCGCGTTTAGTACCCCTCCACTCCGGCTACGTCGAAGCGGTCCAGGTTCATTACCTTGTTCCATACCGCCGCAAAGTCGCGCATGAATTTCTCCCGCGAATCCTCGCTTGCATACACTTCCGCCAGAGCCCGCAGCTGGGAGTTTGAACCGAAGACGAGATCGGCGCGGGTGCCGGTCCACTTTAGTTCGCCGGTCGCGCGGTCGCGCCCCTCGAACACGCCTTCGTCGCCCGGGGCGGGCTTCCACTCCGTACGCATATCGAGCAGGTTCACAAAGAAGTCGTTGGTCAGCGTTCCGGGCCGCTTGGTGAAGACGCCGTGCCGGGACTGGCCGAAATTAACGTCCAGCACGCGCAAGCCGCCCAGGAGAACCGTCACCTCGGGAGCGGTCAGCGTAAGCAGCTGCGCCTTATCCACCAGCAGTTCCTCCGCCGCTACGGCGTATTTGGCTTTAAGATAATTACGGAACCCGTCCGCGGCCGGCTCGAGCACGGCGAAAGAAGCCGCGTCGGTCTGCGCCTGCTCCGCGTCCGTGCGCCCCGGCGTGAAAGGCACGGCTAGCTCGTGCCCGGCATTCTTGGCGGCCAGCTCTACCCCAGCGCAGCCGCCCAGAACTATCAGGTCGGCCAGCGAAACCTTGGCGGCCGGCTTCGCTTCGTTGTACTCTTTCTGTATGGCCTCAAGTTTCTGCAGCACGGCTTTCAATTTAGCCGGCTCGTTTACTTTCCAGTCCCGCTGCGGGGCCAGGCGGAGGCGGGCCCCGTTAGCCCCGCCGCGCATATCGGAACCGCGGAACGTGCACGCCGAGGCCCAGGCCGTAGCGACCAGCTGGGAAACGGACAGCCCCGAAGCGAGGAGCTTGCCCTTGAGGGCCGCTATTTCGGCCGCGTCTATCAGCTTATGAGCGGCGGCGGGCACCGGGTCCTGCCAGATCAGTTCTTCCGCAGGGACCTCCGCGCCGAGATAGCGCGAGCGGGGACCCATGTCGCGATGGGTCAGCTTAAACCAAGCGCGGGCAAAGGCGTCCGCAAATTCCTCGGGGTTCTGCTGGTAACGCCGCGCGATAGGTTCATAAACCGGGTCGAAACGCAGGGAAAGGTCCGCCGTGGTCATCATGGGCCGGTGCTTCCTGGCCGGGTCGTGCACGTCGGCCACCAGATCTTCTTCGGCTACGTCCTTGGCCAGCCACTGATTGGCGCCGGCCGGGCTCTTGGTCAGTTCCCACTCGTATTTAAACAGCGTGGTCAGGTAGCCCATGTCCCATTTGGTCGGGTTCGCTTTCCACGCACCTTCTAAACCGGAGCCAATAGCGTCGGCGCCTTTGCCGCTGCCAAAGCTGCTCTTCCAGCCTAGCCCCATCTCTTCCAGGGGCGCGGCCTCCGGCGCCGGGCCCACGTGCGTAGCGGGGCCCGCGCCATGGCACTTGCCGAAGGTATGGCCGCCGGCAATAAGCGCCACGGTCTCCTCGTCATTCATGGCCATGCGCGCAAAGGTCTCACGCACGTCGCGGCCGGAAGCTACCGGGTCGGGTTTGCCGTCCGGGCCTTCAGGATTAACATAAATAAGGCCCATCTGCACGGCGGCAAGAGGGTTCTCCAACTCACGGTCGCCTGTGTAGCGGCTCTTCGGCTTCTCGCTGGTAGCCAGCCATTCTTCTTCGCCGCCCCAGTAAATATCCTCCTGCGGCTCCCAAACATCTTCGCGGCCGCCGCCAAAGCCGAAGGTTTTAAAACCCATGGACTCGAGCGCGCAGTTGCCCGCAAGGATCATCAGGTCGGCCCAGGAAAGTTTCCTGCCGTATTTCTGTTTTACCGGCCAGAGCAGCCGCCGCGCCTTGTCCAGCAGCACGTTGTCCGGCCAACTATTAAGGGGCGCAAAGCGCTGGGTGCCGCGCCCCGCGCCGCCGCGGCCGTCGCCCAGGCGGTAGGTGCCGGCGCTGTGCCAAGCCATCCGGACAAAGAACGGCCCGTAGTGCCCGTAATCGGCCGGCCACCAGTCCTGCGAGTCGGTCATTAAAGCGTAGAGATCCTGCTTTACGGCCTTCAAGTCTAGTTTCTTGAATTCCTCGGCATAATTAAACTTCTCACACATGGGATCGCTCAAATTTGAATTTTGATGAAGGATTTTAAGATTCAACTGGTTAGGCCACCAGTCACGGCTCGACTTGCCGCCGCCGACAACTGGTTTACTTGTTCTGCCCGTTACCGGGCATTTGCCATTTTCATTCATAGTATCCCCCCCAATAATCCATTTAAATTTAAAGCGCCGCAGAGGTAATAAATACAATATTTGTACATCCCGCAACAAGCAGATAAAAAAAGAACCACGCCGTAAAGCGTGGTTCTTGTTTTTACTTCTCCGCGCCTACTTTTTTATAAAAGTGCCCCGGCGGTAATCATCGAAGGCGGTCTTAAGCTCGGCCTCGGTATTCATCACTATGGGGCCGCGCCAGGCCACGGGCTCTTTAAGCGGCTTACCGGCCATCAGCATAAAGCGCAGGCCTTTTTTTGAAGCGGCGCAGGCTATGCGTTCGCCGTCTTCCAACACTACCACCTGGCCGGGCTCTATCTCGGCGGTCTTTTCCTCGTCGAAATGGCCGCTGCCCTCGAACACGCAGCACAGCACGTTATCCTCGGGCCGCACGTTCAGGTCGAACTGCACGCCCGGGTCCACCGTAACGTCGAAGAACCACGGCTTTATCACAATATCCTCGGCCGGGCCCTGCACGCCGCCGTATTCGCCGCAGATGATCTTAATCCGGTAGCCCTTGCCTTCAAACTCAACCATGTCGGCGGCCTTCAGGTCGCGGTAGCGCGGGCGGGTCATTTTTTCTTTCTTAGGCAGGTTGGCCCAAAGCTGGAAGCCGCGCATGGTACCGGCGTAAGGCTGCGGCATCTCCTGGTGCACAATGCCCGAACCGGCCGTCATCCACTGCACCTGGCCGGAAGAAATAGTGCCGCCGTTGCCGAGCGAATCGGTATGCTTAACCTCGCCTTCTATCATGTAAGTGATGGTCTCTATGCCGCGGTGCGGGTGCCACGGAAACCCGGCGATATAATCCTCCGGGTTGGAGGAACCGAAATTGTCGAGGAGCAGGAAGGGGTCGGTGAGCGCGGTGTCGCCGAAGCCGAACAGGCGCTTAAGCTTTACGCCGGCGCCCTCCAACACCATGTTGCCGGTCATTACTGTTTTAATCTTGCGTGTTTTCATGTTTGCTTCTCCTGCAGATAGGATAGCACAATAAAAAACCGCCGGGAAATCCAGGCGGCGTCAGCTGGCGGTTTTATCTTACCAGGGTGAAAGCAGCGTCGGGGCTCCCGCCGTGGGAAACCAGGCTCAGGCCGGGGTCGGTGCCGTCGTAAAGCTTGTTCGAAGGCACGGTCTCCGGACCAAGCTCGCGGTCCTTAAGGTAGAAATCGTTGAAGCCGTAATTCTTGATCTTTCCCGTTTCCAGCTCTTCCAGCCCGTCTGACTCCATGAGGCGCAGTAGCTTGTGCTCGGTCTCCTGGTTGTTGAAGCGGAAATTAGTGCCGGCCGAGTTCAGCCGCGCGTCCACATGAAACACCACCAGCCCGCCGGGCGGGAAGTACTTATCGCCGTCGTTGCCGGTCTTCCTGCGGTTCTCTATCAGGAAGTACTCGCCGAAAGGGTTGAACGCCTGGCCCTTGGGCATCACCATGATGCACTCGCCGGAGTCGGTGGCGGGATGCAGCGTGAGTTCCCCGCCCAGCGTCACCACCTTGGGATCGGTCCAGCCCAGCAGCATCTTGCTGAAGCAGTTGTGGTCGTAGCGGGTGGAGTCCATCATATCCAGGTAGCCCAGCCCGCCGTCGGGGCCCACGCCCGGCTTGTAATCGTAATAGTCGGGCAGGCCCAGCGCGTGCCCGGTCTCGTGGATCAGAGTGTTGATCTTGAACTTGGAGTCGGGATCGTCCCACTTCTGCACTATGCCCTGCCAGGAATAGGAGTAGAAGCTTTTCCCGTTCAGCTTAAAACTCTTGTCCGCGAACTTGGGCGCCACGCCCCACCAGAAAGTGGCCCATTCGCCCAGCGGCCCTGTCCAGATCACGGCAAAGTAGTCCACCACGCCGTCGCCGTTATTGTCGTACCGCGCAAAATCGTAATCTGTGTAGCTCTCCAGCGCCCGCTTGATCAGGGCTTCGCGCCCGGCCATAGTGTTGGGCACGTCCGCGCGCTTGCCGGCGTGGAACCAGCCCAGCACGTCGCCCTGGATGTTCAGCTTGTTGTAGGATGAGCGCCTGTAGAAATTGGTAAGGCTCTCGTAAGGGAATTCGCCGCCGGCGCCGAAGATCTTGCCGGCCAAGGCTTCGGGCGTGTCCGCAGCCCGGGCGGGATACTCGTCGAAATCCACCAGCAACACCAGCATCTTGGGAGTGCCCACGGCAGGCAGGCCGCTGCGGCCCATCGCCACAAAAAGGTTAGCCCCTTTCTGCCCGCTGCGGCGGCTCAGGTTCTTAAGCAGCGCCGGCGAAACGGTCTGGTTGCCTATGCCGAGAGCCGGGTTTATGCTGCCAGGGTATACACCATCCTCCGGCGGTTCAACCGCCAGCGCGGCCTGGGCGAAAGCCAGGAGCAGAATAAGTATATACGCTGGGTGTTTCATATTGCCTAAATTGAGTATACCAGACCATAACCCGTTGTCAATATGCGAGAAAATCACCGGACTGCCGGCGGTTCCCCGCGCCGGGCCTGCCGCTTGGCGCCAGCAGCGGCGCGGTGGGCGGCCAGGGCTTCCCTTTCGCCCATCGTGGCGGCTTCAGCCGCGGGGTGCTTAAGTACTTCGGTCAGGTAAGCGGTCAGCGCTTCCCGCAGGCTGGCCCGGGAAAGGGCGTAGGTGCGGCCGGCCCGGGCGTAAAGCCAGTCGCTGAAAGCCAGGAAATTCTTGAAGGGCGAGGGCCCCGCGCAGATCAGCGCCGAGGATTTCGGAAAAATTCCGCTGTTTGCCACCAGGTCCCAGTACCGGGCGAAGCGGCGCAGGCGCTGCATGGCAAAAAAGTCCAGCTGCGCGTTCTGCCGCAACTCGTAAGGCGCGGCCGGGCTGTACACCATCGCCCATTCTTCGGTGTGCCGGGAGATAGGCGCGCCGCGCAAGCGTTTCAGTATGCCCACCTGTATTTCCTGCGGGCCCAGCGCGGCCAGCCGGTCGAACCCTGCGGCGAAAGAGACCAGATCTTCTCCGGGCAGGCCTATGATCAGGTCCGCGTGGACATAGGCGCTGGTCTCGCGGCGCAGGCGCAGAATATTTTTTTCGGCGGCGGCGCTGTCCTGCCGGCGGCCTATGCGCGCTGCCACGGCCTCGTTAAAGGTCTGCACGCCCACCTCCAGCTGCAGCGAACCCGCCGGGAACTTCTTCACCAGCGCGAACAGCTCCTCCGGGAAGCGGTCCGGCACCATTTCAAAATGCAGAAACATCCCGGGGCGGTATCTTTCCAGGAAGAAATTAAGCACCGCGCCGGCGCGGGCCAGGTCCAGATTAAAAGTGCGGTCCGTGAACTTGAATTTCAGCGCGCCGCGGGCCAGCATTTTCTCCCAAGCGGCAAAGAGCTTCTCCGGAGGGAAGTACCGCACTTCTTTATCCAGCGAAGACAGGCAGAACTCACAGCCGAACGGGCAGCCGCGTGAAAGCTCGGTGTACAGCACACGGTTGGCCAGGTCGTCATCGGTATAAAGGTCGTAAGGCAGGGCTAGCGCGGCCAGGTCCGGCGCGGTGCCGCTTATAATTTTCCCGGCTGGCCGTTCCCCGGCCAGAAGTTCCCCGCACAACTTGGCAAAGGCCAACTCCCCCTCGCCTTTTATAATGTAGTCCGCGTCGGCGCAGAGCGGCTGCGCTTCGGTTTCGTGGCTTATCTCGGGACCGCCCAACACAAGTATGGTTTCAGGGCTAAGGCGTTTAAGCTCCGCCGCCAGTTGCGCGCTTTCCCGCGCGTTCCACACGTAAACCCCAAGGCCCACCACGCGCGGCTTCAGCGCCAGAATAGCTTCGGCGGCTTCGGGCGTGCGCAGCTCCAGGTTAAACTCCAGCAGGGCAGCGCCCGGGGCCAGCGCGCCCAGGTTGGCCAGCAGACAGCGCAGGCCAATGGAGGCATGCTCGTAGCGCGCGTTAAAAGTGGCAAGAACGATATCTGGCATTTGTTATTTGGCTGGCTTCTTTACCTTTTCCAGCGCCTGGGCCAACTGGTCCGAGCACGAAGTTGTATTGGCGCCGCAGGTAATTCCTTTTAGCTTGGCTATCACGTCTTCCACCTTCATACCTTCCAGCAGCACGCTCATCGCCTTTAAATTTCCGTCGCAGCCGTTTACGAACTCTACGCCCCGCACCTTGCCGTCCTCAACGGTAAACTTAACTTCACTGGAGCAGACGCCTTTCAATTTGAATTGCATTTTAATCCTTTAACTTTCCAGCTTATCGGCATTCAGCAGTTCGGGAAAGAACTTCATCCACAAGAGCACCACCAGCACCGTACCCGCCCCGCCAATCAGGGCCGCGGGCACCAGGCCGAACAGGGCCGCGGTAGTGCCGCTCTCGAACTCGCCCAGCTGATTGGAAGTTCCTATAAAAAGTGAATTTACGGCGCTTACTCTGCCGCGCATGTTGTCGGGCGTTTTAAGCTGCACCAGCGAGGAGCGTACCACCACGCTTATCACGTCAGCCGCGCCCAGTATCACCAGCGCGGCCATGGAGAGGAAGAAATTGCGCGACACCGCGAACACCATGGTAACTAAGCCGAACACGGCCACGCCCCTGAACATAATGCGCCCGACATTGCGTTTAAGAGGTTTAAAGGAAAGATATAAAGAAGTGAGCAGCGCGCCCACGGCCGGCGAGGAACGCAAGAGCCCCAGGCCCCAGGGACCGATATGCAGAATATCCTTGGCATAGGCGGGCAATAGCGCGGTGGCGCCGCCCAGCAGCACGCCGAACAGGTCTAAAGAAATAGCGCCCAGCACCTCGGGCTTATGCCGGATGAAAGAGATGCCGGCGAACACGGACTGGAGCGTGACGGGTTCGCGCTTGGGCGTTGCGTGCGGGTGGCTGATGAAGAAGACCAGGACCGCGGCGGCAAGAACCAGCACGCAGACCAGCGAATAAACGATGCTCGCGCCGAAGGCGTAAAGCAAGCCGCCCAACGCCGGGCCTATTATAAAAGCGGTCTGCATGGAAGAAGCCGCTATGGCCGCGGCGCGCGGGAATTCCTCTACCGTAACCAGGCCGGGGAACAGCGCGTTCATGGTAGGGTTCTCAAAGGAGCGGGCCGCGCCCATAGCCATTACGGTAAGCAGGATAGCCTCTTTGGTAAGCCAGCCGTGAAAACTGCCTACGGCCAAAAACAGCGCGCCGCAGGCTTGTAGCGCCTGGCAGGTACAGATTATCAGCCTGCGGTTATAGCGGTCGGCGGTGTGACCAACCACCAGCGTAAGCAGGAACATGGGCAAAAACTGGGCCAGACCCACCAGGCCCAGGTAAAAGACCTGGCCTGTAAGGGCGTAAATCTGCCACCCGACGGCCACAGAGGTCATCTGATAGGCTATGCCGGAGAAAACCCGGCCCAGCAGAAATAATCTGAACGAAGCGTTTTTCATGCCTTACAGGTGTATATTCTACGAAATCCGGCGGATTAGTGATTGCTGTCGCGCGGGCAGTTTACTTAGTGCCGGGTCACTCTGCTGCCCGAGCCGCTCAGCGAGGGCACCGGCCTCAGGCGCGGGATTTCCTGCTCCGCGGGCGCTGCAGGCTGCGGTACGGGCCGGGACGGCGTCGAAAGTTGCACGGCCGTCTTCTTCTCTTTCCCGCGCGCTGCGTTAGCGGGCTCGCCGGCCTTTTCAGGCAACAGCTTCAGGTCCACCAGGTTTGAAACGGTGCGGCTGCGCAGGCCCTGTGGATCGCGGCGTCTCAGAAACTCCAGCCAGGCGTAAAAAGCGCCGAATTCCGAAGGCGAGCTTTTAAAGACTATGCCATATGCCCCCAGCTCCATAGCGGAAAAATCTTTCTTGGCGGTCTCAATGCCGGCCTTGTCCGCGGCGTGAAAGGTGTTAAGGCTTTTCTTGTCTTTGCCCGCCGCCCTCACGTACTCGTTTGCGCCGGATTTCTGTGCGCTTATGCCGGAGCACACCTCGTAGGGCGGGGCGGCGACCAAAAAAACCTCATCCGCCTTGTCTATCATGCAGCCGGATTTTATGAAGGGGTCCAGCTTAGCCAGCGCCTCGGCGAAGTCGCGGTGGTTGGGGGCCGTTTTGCCGGCGCGGTCCTCTTTCCTCAGGAGACCCAGCGCCTCAGGGGCAAGGTCGGAATAACCGTCCCAGGCGCGGGTCTCCGGGCCCTGGTGGTAGGCGCCTATTTCATGGCCGCTCTTCTTCCAGGTCTCAAGCTCGGTGGCGCGGGCGGCGTCGGTGGTTATATAGAGCGCGTACTGGGCGGTGAACAGCAGTGTTAGCTTAACGTTCTGCTGCCCGGCCAGCTTTATCATACCCTTCAGGGCTTTATAAGATTCGTCCAGCTGCTCCGGGCCGCCTTTAAAATTGTAGGCGCCGTTCTGCACCGCTATAAAATAGTATGGCCCGGGGCCGGCTGCGTAGGCGGCCGCCGGAGATAACAGCGTTAAAGCGAGGATAAGCCGTTTAAAAAACATAGTTCCCTTCACCAGCAATATAATAACAATTCTTGAAAGATGGCGGGATTTTGTATTATTTAGACAGGCGCCCGGCCCGCTGTTTCCGGGACCAATATTTTCAGAGGTAAAGATATGTCTAAAATACTTGTAGTAGACGACATCCCGGCGATAGTTGATTTTTCCAAAGAATTCTTCGAGGACGCCGGCTTCGAGGTGCGCACCGCCGACACCGCGCCCACGGCCATTGCGGCGCAACGGGAATTTCACGCCGACGCTATCCTGCAGGACCTCAACATCCCCGAGGGCGGCGGCATTCTGGTATACGAAACCCTGCGCGCGGCCGGCGACATGGTGCCCATAATTTTCTCTACCGGCAAACCGGAAACCCTCGGCGACCTGACCAAAATGGTAAACGTGTCGGCGCTTAGAAAGCCCACCGACCCCGAGGTGCTTATGGCCGAAGTGCAGCAGCGCATAGCCGCCTCCAAAGCCGCGGCCCCGGCGCCCGCGCGCGACGAGCGCCCCATGAACCCGGTGCCCCCTCCTCCCCCGCCCCCGCGCCGGCCCCAGTAAAGCCGGACGGCATAACAAGAACAGGCTGAGCCTAAAAAGCTCAGCCTGTTTTATCTTCCGCCCTGTGGTACGGCCTGTTCGTAAGCGCCGTCACCTGTCAGGCGGCAAAAAAACAATTAAAATTAAACAACCCTCACTAAATCCACTGCACCGATGGCTCTGGTTTGGCCGGCGGTACGTAGTTGGGGATGGGAATGATCCCGTTCGGTTGGGCCTGCGTGGCGCGCTTGATCAGATATTTCAGCATAGCGGGGTAAAGCTTGCCGTTGGCCTTGGCGTTCATGTCTAACATGTCCTTCTCACGGACGGTAGCCGGGATCTCGCCCTCGGGGACGGAGATCTTGGTGCAGACCTCGCCCGCACCCTTGCCCATGTCCGAAACCGGCTGCTGCGGGTAAGTGGTTACCCGGGACTGGCCGGGATAGTTAGGATGAGATTCGTAATCCGCATCCCCGCTCACCAGAATGCCTTCAACCAACAGCGTGTTCCGGTTGAACACGGGGCTGCCGGAATTGCCGTGAAAGGTATCCAGATTGGTGAGGAAAGAATAGCCTTTATCAGACCACTTGGAGTTTACTCCCCAGCTATCATTAACGTATACATCGGTGTCCACGGCGATTACCGCGGCGTCCCCCGCTATTTTAAGCGGCAGGCCGCTGGGATGCCCTATAACGAAAAGCGGCGCTTTACCGGACAGGCCCTTATTGCCGCGATTGATGGCCAGAGGAATCCTGTCGGCGGCCTTGCGGTCCAGCCTGATAACGGTATAATCGGGCCCGCTGCCGAGACTGTGGGAAATTACCTTTACGCACCTGTAGACGTTCCGCGCCGGCACGGCCCGCGGTATTACGCCGCCCAGGTCCTTCCTGAAACCGAAAACTACACGGATATTTTCGCAGTAGTCGCCCTGCTGCGTGTTCTGCTGGCAAGCGGCGGCGTGGTCCTTGGGCGCCGCGGCGTCGGCCGGGTCATGGTCCTTCACGCAATGCCCGGCGGTAACCATCAAGTCCGCGCCTACCAGGAAGCCGGTGCAGAAAGCGGCCGCGGGCTGGTTCGCGAAGCGCTGGTCGGGAGCAACGCGGTCACTGCTCTGAGCCAGCGTGGAGGTACCGAAAATATAGGGTTTGCCGGAGAGCGTAACGCTGCTGCCGTCGGTGAAAAAGCCGGCCACAGAATCGGCCAGATCGCGCAGGATCAGGTTGGAGGCGCAGTACTCTTTGCGGTTATCTTTGCCGTACGTGGAAACGTTCTGGATATTCCCGCAGTTGCCGCGCAGGTCGGTTACCGGGTCCCCGTTCTGGGCGAAAGCCGAACCAGCACCCGTCAGTATCAATAAGGTAATCAGTTTTGTCTTCATAAATTTTACTCGAAACCCTCCCCCTATAGGTTAACGCCACCAACCAAACTTGTCAAGGGCCCTTAGCATGGGGTCACCCATTCTGTATGGTTCGGCAAGTATTGTATTATAGCGGTATGGATTTGCGGCGCGAAACCAAGGAGACGGTTATGACTGACGAGAGACATGTTTTCATAGCTTGCAGGCTTACCCACGGAAACTTCCTGTTCCCGGTGCGCATCGAGCTTACCCACGACCGCGTCACCCGGGTGCAGCCCCGCTTTATCGGCTCGGAAGAAGAGAGCATCTCCATGGCTAAGGTGGCCTCGGTGAATATCAAGACCGGCCTGTTCTGGTCCGATATCCGCATCGATTCCACCGGCGGCACCAACCCTATAATCAGCCACGGTCACACCAAAGAGGACGCCCGCGCCATCCGCGACCTCATCGAAAAATTCCAGCACAACGAACCCGCCTGTTAACGCGGAAACACTTTTTTCAGAGCGGGGGATCGGGAGGGTTTATGAGCTTCAGGGGAGATATACTGGTTGTGGACGACGACGCCGACCTGCTGGACCTGGTCGTGGGGATCCTGCAGCATGCCGGCTACAAGGTAAGCTCCGCTTCCGACGGGGCGGCCGGGCTTGAACTGATAAAAAAGGGCGGCATAGAAGTGGCCATCCTCGACATGATGATGCCCCGCATGGACGGCCTGACCGCCCTGGCCGAGATCAAGAAAATAGCGCCCGACGTGGAAGTTATCATGTTCACCGCCCACAGTTCCGTGGACACCGCGGTGGAGAGCATGCGGCTGGGAGCTTTTGACTACATTAAAAAACCCTTCGAGACCAAGGACATGGAAGCCACGGTGGAGAAGGCCGTAAAAGCCCACCGGCTGGCCGGCATGGTGCGCGGCGCTTTCCGCGCGGCCGGCAGGGAAGCGATTTCGGAAATAATTCTGGACGCCGCAGCCCGGCTCCTGGGCGGCGACGAGACCCTGCTGCTGGTAATTGAGAAGGGCGAGGAACCAAGACTCGCCGGCACCCTCGGCGTACTGGACGAGGAGGCGAAGCAGGCCAGGCTGGAACTTTGCGAACGCGCCCTGCGCCTGCTGGAAGAGAGCGGGGACAAGGCGCTGGCCCTGGTCCCGGGGACGGACCTCCGCTTTAAAGACCTGCCCGCCGTGGCCGCCGCGCTCTGCGTGCCGCTGTCCGGCAACGGAAAACTGGCCGGCGTGCTCTGCTCCACCCGCCTCACCCCTGGCGCCGCGTTCGGCGAAGCCGAGCTGCGCAATGCCCTGGACTTCGGGCCGGTAGCCTCTCTGGCGGTAAAGAACTCCATGCTGAGCGAGCAACTGCAGACCACCCGCATGCAGCTGGCCCAGACTCAGAAGATGGAGGCGGTGGGCATGATGGTGAGCCAGGTTACGCATGACTTCAACAATTTGCTCACGGTGATCATAAACTCGGCCCAGCTGCAGATAGAGAACCCCTGCAACGAGGCCGGCCTGCACTTGTCCAAAGAAATTTTAAAAATGGCGCGCGAAGCCGCCACTTTCATTCAGCAGCTGCTGCTGTTCACCCACCGCGAGGCGCCTTCCGCCGAGCCTATAGACCTGAACGCGGCCACGGCGGAGATAACCTTCATAATAGAGAAGCTCCCCGGCCGGAACATCAAGACCGTCTATATTCCGGCCCCGGACCTGCCCAGAGTAAGGATCAAGCCGGAACATTATAAACAGGTGGCGCTGAACCTGGCCGTTAACGCCCGCGGCGCCATGCCCGAAGGCGGGCAGATGACCATCCGCACGCTGAAGGCCGCCGCCGACGCCGAAACCCCCGGCGGCCAGCCCATCGAGTACGTAGTGCTGGAAGTTTCCGACACCGGCCCCGGCATAGACCAGGTGAACCTGAAAAAGATCTTCGAGCCTTTCTTCACCACCAAGCCCACAGGCAAAGGCACCGGCCTGGGGCTGCACATAGTGCAGACTATCGTGAGCCAGTATAATGGAAAAATAACGGTAGAAAGCCCCCCCGGCGGCGGCGCCCTGTTCCGGGTCTACTTCCCGGCGGCTTGAACGCCGGGTTGAACATAATTATTTAGCGGCTTTGCGCTGCGGTCTCGGCGGGAAGAGCCTGATAAAAGAAATGGGCCGGGTCGGTTCGCCTATTAACACCCTTACGCCGTTCTGCGCCAGCTGCAGCAGCACGGCGGCCGCCGAGATCCCGGCGAAAAGGCCGACCGCGGTCCTGATGCTGGCCATGGAACTGTCCGCGCCCGGGAACAGACTTATAGCAGCCAGAGCCCCGACATAAGCAGAAGAAACCCGGAACACCAGCACGCAAAGCACCAGAAAAAAACTCGCCGTGAGCGGGACCTGCCTGTTCTTGTAGAACCTGGCATAGACGTACTCATATACCAGGATTAGCAGGAAAGAACTGAAGAAGAAAAGCAAAGACATTCTAATCATAAATTCAATTCTCACAACACAAGGGTGCTCTGTATTATTTTGCAATGGGCATGGCCGCGGCGGGGCGCGGGCTTCTAACAGTCCAGTTGCGGGCCCGGCCAGCGTCCAGGTGGACGAAACCGGCATCGGGGTAGTAGCCTACGCCGCCGGCGGCGCCTTTCCTGGCATAAGCCTCTATCTCGCCTGAGGTATGGCCCGGGATGCGGATGTCGGCTGCCCAGCCCAACATATGCGTGCTGCGGCGGGCCGCCCCTTTCACCATGGTGTTCAGCGCAGGGGTGCGGTAGCCGCTCAAAAGCACCAGCCCCTTCTTCCCGAACTTATCCTCCACCACGTCCATAATTTCGATCAGCCTGACAGACATGGTTATATCCTTACCGGTCAAACTGCAGCGCATTACCCTGTTGAGCTTAGCCAGCGCGGCAATGTCGTAGGAACCGTCCTTCCTGCGGTAGCGCACGCGTACGCGCTCGCCGTTATCCTTGCGTATTATTTCCAGGCGGCCGTCCCCGCCGAAATTGACAGGCTTGGGAGGATGGTCGCGCGCTTCGTTAACGAAGATATAAGTATCGTAGTCGCCGTCTTCCAGTTCAACCACCTGGGCCTCGGTAACTTCTGGCGGCTGCGGCGCGGACTCGAGCATGTCGGGCAAGCGCTCCATAAATTCGGCCATGCCCACCTCCCCGCCCCGGACCGGGCCGGCGGGCAGACAGAACAGCAGGCAGGCGCTGCCGGCCAGGATATTAAACTTAAGGACGATATGATTCATATATAGAAAGCCACCAATATTATGCGATACGGACCTCAAAGTGGCAAGGGCGCGCAAATTATGCGCAGCGGACGGTGCTTTTTGCTAAAATCTAGATGTAGGTAAATATGGGTCATTTCGAGGTGAACGTGGTAAAGAAGATAATAGTCTCCCTTCCGGTTTTCGCCGCTTTTCTCCTGCTTTCCCCTTTAGCGCGCGCCAATGACGCCCTGACAGACTCTGTCTGCCGGGCCTACGACCTTAATTCCATAACCGCCGCCGACATACGCAGCCTCTCCGGCGCCGTTATCCCGCTGCCTTCCGCCCCCTTTGCCGCCCAGGCCCCCCTGGTTATAACCGTCCCCGGCCTGAAGTTCGAGACCATAAACTGGGGTAAGCTGTCCTATGAGATCTTTTCCGAACTGGCGGGCCAGTGGTTCCCCGGCCTCAGGAAAAACCCGCAGGGCTCCAGGAACGCCGAAGCCGAAGCGGTAGTAAGAGCCGCTTACGCCAAGTATAACGAACAGCTGGAGCCGATGAAAGAAGCGGCCGAGCTTCTGCCCGCGCTTGAAGCCACCCGCGCCGAGCCGGATAACTACCTGGAAACCAGCCTGGCCCAGGCTCCCTCCTGCTCCGGGCTGACGGTGGTTCCCTTCGCCTGGAGCCGCAACCCGGCGGATACCGCCGCTACCGTTAAGAAATTTGTGCCGCAGCTCATCCAGGCCTACGACAGCAACCGCGGCGCCGCCCGCCCGGTGTACCTGCTTACCCACAGCTGGGGCTCGGTGATAATGCACGAAGTCCTCACCCAGGTGGCCATTCAGCGCCCCGACATCAAGGTGGACAAGTTCTTCAGCCTGGGCTCCCCGCTGGTGCCCGGCAACTTCATGATCAAGATCTTCAACGACGTTCAGTACAACACGGCGGGGCTAAACAAGAACATCCGCAAGCCCGCCAACGTGCGCTACTGGCGCAACGTCTGGGCCGCCCACGACTTCTTCTCCAACGCCGTCACAGCCGCCGACGTGAACGTGCAGGCGGACGCCTCCGTGGGCTTGCCCGAAAACGAACTGGCCAAATTCCTGCTCCACAGCTGGCATGTGATCGAGGCCAAAACCGACCTTCTTACCCTTTTCAACATCCGCAACTGGCATGCCTGTTATTACAGGGATTACGAAGCTTATTTAAAGACCCTCGACCGGCATATCCACCTGACAGTGTTCAACCCCGAAGTGGTGACGCCCCTGGTGTCCACCTCGGTTAAATAAGCCCGCAAGAAAAATATTTCAGCTTGAATGCCCCGACACGCCCTTGACGGGTTGTCGGGGTATACTATCCGTACAACTATGAGCGCTACCGACCCTTCGCAGCTTGTGAGCTGGCTTTACCTGGACATGAATTCCTTCTTCGCTTCCGTCGAGCAGGAAATGGATCCCTCCTTGCGCGGCAAGCCCGTGGCCGTGGTGCCTATCAAGGCTGAAACCACCTGCTGCATAGCCGTAAGCTACGAGGGCAAGGCTTGCGGCGTTAAAACCGGCACCCTGGTGGCCGAGGCCAGGCGGCTCTGCCCCGGCATAAAATTCATAGTAGGCGACCACGCCAACTACGTAAGGTACCACAACAAGATTGTGGAAGCTGTAGAATCCTGCGTGCCGGTGGAGGCGGTCTGCTCCATAGACGAAATGGCCTGCCGCCTGACCGGCAGCCAGCGGGACCTGGTGAAGGCCGCGGCCCTGGCCCGGCAGATAAAAGCCGTGATCAAAGAGAAGGTTGGCTCCTCGCTTAAATGCTCTATAGGCCTGGCGCCCAACCGCTACCTGGCCAAGATCGCCGGCGACATGAAGAAGCCCGACGGCTTTACCGTTATCCGCCCTTGCGACCTGCCTGGGATCCTGCACCAGCTTAAGCTCAGGGACCTGCCCGGCATTGGCGCCCGGACCGAAGAAAGGCTCAACCAGAAAGAAATTTGTTCAATGGAGAAGCTGCTCTCGCTCACGCCGGAAGAAATGCGCAAGGCCTGGGGCAGCGTGTGCGGCGAGGAACTGTGGCACCTGCTCCGGGGCAAGGACATCGCCGTTAAAATTACCGAACAGAAATCCATCAGCCATTCCCACGTGCTCCCGCCGGAGCTTAGGAACCGGGCCGGCGCGCTGCGGATAATGAAGAAGCTAACCGACAAAGCCGCGGCCAGGCTGCGCCAGGAAGGCTTTTACGCCTCGGGCTTATCTATTTACGTGAGGTTCCAGGGACAGGATAGCTGGAAGGCCAGCTGCGCCCTGATGGAAACGCAGGACACGCTGGCCTTCATCGGCGCGGTGAGAACTTTGTGGAAGGAACTGCCGCAGGGCCAGATCTTCGCGGTGGGCATGGCCATGGGCGGCCTGGTGCCGGAAGCTTACCACGCCCCGTCGCTGTTCGAGAATCAGGACAGGGGCCGGCTTATAAAAACGCTGGACCAGCTGAACGCGAAGTTCGGCAAGGACGTGCTGCACTACGGCGCCACCCACGAATCCGCCGGCCTGGTGCCGCTGCGCATCGCCTTCACCCGCATCCCCGACAAGAGCGAACTTTAAACTATTTTTTACCTACGACCCGCACGGCTTCCAGGCGGAAGCCGAGCTCTTTGAATAATTTTATGGCGCCGGCGTTGGCCGCGGCCGCGTAGGCGTGCACGCGCTCTTCCGCGTTAAGGCCCAGCCAGGCCCCCATGGCGGCGTGAATTACCCGGCGCTCGTCGCCGTTCAGGGACGGCTCCTCCCAGGCCCAGGTTACAAGGTCCGCGAGCTTCCCCAGGTAATCGCTGTATTCGTTCAGCAGCAGCAACCCGGCGATCTTGCCGCCTTTCTCCAAACACAGGTAGCGGGACTCGGGCAGGGAATTCTCCGTGAAATTTCTGCTCTCGGCCTCCTGCCGGGGCGTCATGGCCGCGCTGCGGGAGCTGTACCACGCTGCGCGCGTGTCCAGGTACGCCTTCCGCACGTCGGAAACAGCTTTAAGCGGCCTGAGTTTTATGGATGGCAGGAAAGGCACGTCCTCGTTCACCTCAAGCTCGGACTTGTCCGCGGCATAAAGTCCCCACACCCGGGCTTCGGGGGCTAATGCGCCGAAGGTCTTTTCATCTCCATCCGGCTTGCCGGTCAGAATGAACATCCTGGACCTAACGCCCTCCGGCCAGTCCATCTTCTTAAGCTTGGCGTTCGTAAGCATCGAAAGGTCTTCAAGCTTGTACAGGATGGTTCCTTCACCGCTGGAAATTATTTCAAGTTGGTCCATAGTTTTCTCCCCGTGATATACGGATATTATGCCCCCGATGCCGCCGGTTAAGCAAGTTCTCATTGGGACCGCGGCGCACTGTGCCAAAAATAAAACCCCCGGGTGGGGGTTCTGTTTCTTCCGCGGCGCCTTTCCGGGCCGGCGGGCTAAAGGCCGCAGTCGTCGTAAAACATCTCTTCTTTGGGCATCAGGCCGTGCAGCAGCGCCAGTTCCCGGCTTTTCAGTTCAGGCCCGGCGCCGGGGGCGCTGTATTTTAGCAGCTCGCGGTAAAACTCGGCCTTCACTGCGGGATCGCGCAGCTCGCTGCCGAGGTTGCGCCGCAGGGAATCATAAGAGAAACCCGGTTCCTTAAGCCTTACCGCCCAGTACTTGGCCTTGGCCGTAGCGGCCCCGCTATTAAGGCGGTCGAGCTCGGCGCGCCGCGCGCCGCAGCTTTCCGGCTGCCCGGCCGAGGGTGAATCGCGGAAGTCCGCCGCGGGCAGCTGCCGCTCCCCGTCCAGCTCGAAGGCGTCCAGCACCCTTCCGGTGCGCAGGTCTATAAGACGCGCCGCTATCTTCAGCCTGCCCTCCGCCGCAAAGACCTCGCCGGTAACCGCCGCCTCCGCACTTATCAGGTCCGACAATCCTTTGGAAAGATCCGTGTCCGTTAAGAGCGAAGCCATCAGCCGGTGTTCGCCCAGCACTTTTTCCAGCAGCGCCCGCTCCACTACCTCCACTTTTTTTAAGGCGCAGAGCCGCGCCGTTACTTTGCCGGCCGCATAATCCGCTTCCTCCTGCGTAGCGTCGCCTTTCGGGGTAAACCCAAGCACGGCCACCCGGCCGATTCCTTCCTGTACGGCCGTTCCGGAACTTGAGCTAAGTGACATTTGGTGTTGGTTTTCAAGGGACTTTCCCGTCGGGAAAGCCCCTTTACTTATACTTGTGCTAGTATAACCCAATGAAAAAGGCTATGCCCAACCTGTGGTCGGTACATGCAGAAA
>JBBRDG010000018.1:0-36910 GCA_038204165.1 Elusimicrobiales bacterium | reverse complement strand
CCGCGCTGCTCTCCGGGACGGTGACGGAAGGCCCGTCGCTCTACTTTATGGGACTTCTGGCGGCCTGCGGGCTGCTGGCGGCCCATGCCGTAAGCTCGCGGAAATATTTCTACATGGTCTACGCGGTGCTGTACGGCTACGTGGGAGTGAGCTCCATCTTCCTTCGAGCTATCAGCGGAGAGGGGCCTGTCCTGCTTTATTTTATGCTGTCGTCCCTGGGGGTTGGCGTAGGGCTGTTCGTGCTGGCGGGGCGGTTTAAGGAGAATCATGAGAATTTATAAACCCGGAGACGAAGAAAAACTGCGCTTGTGCGGCCGGGCTGCGGCTTGGCGCAGCACAAAGCTGATCACCGAGACGCAATTCCTGGCGATAAAAGCCGCCGCCGCTACAGACCTTAAGCGGACCACCGTTATAATGCGGATCCTCATGTTTATCTTCACCGCGCTCCTTGCCGCGGCCACGGCGGCTTTTGTAGTCTGGGCGCTGGATCTGCGTGGCGTGCGCCATGCGGTGTGGTGGGCGTTCGCCGCCGGGCTTTCCTATACCGCGGCTGAGCTGCTGGCGGCGCGCTGGCGGTTTTACCGGCACGGCGCCGAAGAAGCCTTTGCCGCCGCGGCGCTGGTGCTCGCACTAATGACCGTCGGGTACTTTTTTGACAAAGGCGCCGGTCTGCACGGTGATGCGCTGAGCGCCGCCATGGAGGTCTTTGCCGCCGCAGGCGCGTTCGCGCTATTCATCCGGTTCGGGTTCCTGTACATGGCGCTGGCTGGGCTGCTGGCCCTGGCGGCTATTCCCTTTACATTTCTGGACGGCGCCGTGGCGCAGCGCGGTTTCCTTGCGGCCATCCTGATCCTGGGGCTTGTAATTACCCGGCGCGGCGAGGAGCCCGTGGTGCCGCTTTTTAAGCGGGATGAAACCTCGGTTCTTTTTGCGTCCCTCTTCCTGGGCCTCTGCCTTGCGGTCAACATGCGCCTCGTTGACTTTGGCCCATGGAATTACAGGCATGCGTTGGCGCCCCTGGCAGAAGTTCCGCGGCCCGTCTATTGGTTTACTTACCTGCTTACTTTCCTGCTCCCGCTGGCGGGCCTGGCCGCCGGGCTCAAGGCCCGCAGGCGGGCGCTTATTATAGCGTCGGCGGTGGGGCTAATAGTGGCGCTTTGCACGAACAAGGATTACCTGGGTTTTCAGCATTACGCCTGGGACCCTGCGGTACTGGGAGCGCTATTAATAGTTATTTCCGCGGTGTTAGAACGCCGGCTCAGGAAAGAGTGGGGCGGCTATACGGCGGCAGAGCTGGTGGTCCCCGCTTCCGACGGTCTCGAGGCCGCGGCCCTTGCCGCCGGCGCCGCGGGGCTCGCGCCCGCAAAACCGGAAGCCGGCGGGGTTTCTTTCGGCGGCGGGGAATCCGGCGGCGCCGGCTCGTCGCGGAGTTTTTAATAAAGGCGGGGGGGTACCTGGGGGAATTTATGGAAGCCCCGCGTTTGGTATTATAGTGGTATCAGGAAAATGCTTTTGTTTTAATGCGGATCTGATATTTATGCCGACCAAGAAGCTTGAAACGGTTATTTTAACGAAGGACGAAGGCCTGTTTACGGCGTGCAAACTGAGGTTCGCCGAAAGCCGGGTGGGTCTTACGCTCGCGCGCGACCAGAACGAGTTTAAAACCGCGCTCAGGGAAAAAACCGTGGACGTTGTAATGCTCGATGAAGCTTACACGGGCGAGATCCTTGGCTTGAGCGCGGAAGACGCGGTCTTAAAGCTGGCCCCCTTGCTTGCCTCCCGGGTTATCCTGGTTCTGGCTGCCCCCGGTATTTTGCCTGACAGAGTGGTAAAACTGCTCAACCTGGGAGCCCATGATGTTATTCAGAAGCCGCTCAAACCGCGTATCCTTGCGGAACAGCTAAAAGCCCTTGTCCGCGTTTTTTCCAGCAAGCATCACCGCAGCAAGAAGATCCTTTCTTCGCCCTCTGACCTGATAGTGATGGACTACCCGCGCCGCAGGTGCTATATAAATGGCGTCGGCGGCAGTCTTCTTCTGGCGAAGACCGAGGTCAGGCTCACTAAAATAGAATTCCAGGTGCTGTACCTGCTGCTGCAGAAGAGCGGCGCCGTGGTGACGTATGATGATTTCCGGGAACATCTCTGGCCTGCCGCGGTTACGCCTAAGGAAATAATACACACCCTTCACCAGCTGGTGACAAATATCCGCAAGAAGATAGCTGCCTGTCCGGTTAAAATAGAGAACCTGAGAGCTGAAGGCTTCAGACTTACATGAGCATTAAATTCAAGCTGATGCTGGCCATAGACGCCCTGGTCCTGCTGGTCGTGCTGATCTTCGGCAGTATCCTGTATACTTCCGAAAAGACCCTGCTATTAAGCCAAATGCTCGCTTCGCGGGAGAGCGTGCTTCAATCCCTGGCTAAAGTTACAGAGGAGAGCGTCCTGAGCGAGGATGACGCCATGTTGATGAGTTATACGGCCGACCTCAAGCGTATGGTAGGGGAACTGGAACTGGCGTATGTGGTAGACGAGCATAATATGGTCCTGGCTCATACCGACAAGGAGCTGGCGCCGCGCCCGCTGCCGCTTTCCTACCAGGGGCAGCGGATGCGGTCGCTTACGGATAAGCTGCTGGTAAGGAGCAAGCTGCCTGCGGCCGACAGGAGGGGGATCTCCTTTGCAAGAAAAAGGGTGATCGTGGGCGGCAAGGTTTACGACGTGGCGGTTGGCTATTCTGACTTTAGGATCCGGACAAACATGCTGCGCGCGCTGGATTCCGTGCTTGTCAGGATGGTCCGGGCAGGCGCCCTGGGATTGCTGGTGGCCACGCTGCTGGCGCTCTGGCTTTCAAGCCTGTTAGCGAGGCCTGTCAGGAGGCTTGTGGCGGCCTTCGCCGCCACCGGGGAGGGGGATCTCGGCCAGGAGCTGGGTGATACTAGCCGCCGCGACGAGATAGGGGTCCTAAACCGCGAATTCAACAGCATGGTGCGCAGGCTTAAAGAACTTGACGAACTTAAAAAAGATTTCGCCTCCTCGGTGACGCACGAGCTTAAGTCCCCGCTCGGGGCTATAGAGTCCTACCTGGACCTGATGTCCTACGACGTAGCTCAAAGCATTAATAATCCCGGAGCCTGGGCCGCCAAACTCCCTAAATTTCTTGAGAATATTTCCTTCGTCAAGCAGAATTCGCATCGTCTGCTCGGTTTTATCACGGACCTGCTGGATACGACGAAGATGGAGAAAGGTAAATTTGAGATTTCCCGCCGGCGCGCACCCATAGAACCGCTGATAAACGACGCTGTGAAGCTCTTTGCGGAGCGGGCCAGGACCTCCGGTATAGAGCTGAAGGCGGAGCTGCCGCGGGAAGCGCTGCCGCTGGTCAACATTGATGCGGAGAGAATCAGCCAGGTGCTGGTAAACCTGGTTTCCAACGCTGTAAAATTCACGCCAAAAGGCGGGAAGGTAACTGTAGCGGCATCCGTGTCGGAGCAGGCCATGGGCAGTATGCCGGAAGTAAAGGCCCGCACGCTAAAAGTCCTGGTGAAAGACACCGGCATAGGTATCCCCGCGGGAGACCTGGCTAAAATATTTGATAAGTTTTACCAGGTGCCCGGCGGCAGGGGCAAAGCCGCGGGACCGAAAGGAACAGGGCTCGGGCTTTACATAGTTAAAAGCATTGTCGAGGCGCACGGGGGGAAAGTGTTGGCGCAGAGCTCTTCTGAAGGCAGCGAACTTGGCTTCGAGCTGCCAATTCGGCGGACGGCGACTTTATGAAAAAAGTGATCATTGTGGATGACGAGCAGGATTACCTCAATATCATGACCCAGCTGCTGGAGCCGGAGGGGTACAAGATAGTGACGGCGGGTACCATTAAGGACGGCTTAAACCTGATGGAGCTGATCACGCCGGACCTGCTGATAGTAGATTGGAACCTTCCGGACCGGACCGGGCTGGACATGGTTAAGGAAGTCCGCGCGCAGAAAAAATTTAAAAAAGTCCGCATAGTTATGAACACTATAAGGGACGCGGAGGGTGACCAGCTGGCCGCATATCTGGAAGATGTTGATTTTTACTTCACAAAACCTATAAAGCCCGAAATATTTTTAGGCAAAATAAAGAAGATTCTGGAGTAAAGCCGCAGCTGGCGCCACCTCCGGCCAGCAGATGGCTGTGAGTAGGCTCCAAATTATGTGGAAATATTGATTATTAGTTGATTATCTATTGATTGTATATGTAATGGGCAACTTGTATAATTTAATATCGCTCTAATAGTAACCACTTTTGTCAGGCTACCGCAGCAACCTCTTGTTGGTAGCTTGCGTTCTTTGAAGCCGATTGTCTGGCTATATGAAACTACATATTAGTCTTTTACTAGCTGCGCCTATCCTCTTCCTGACCGGGAAGCTTTCCGCGCAGCTGGTTTACGTTGAGAGCACCGATACCCAGTTCAACGCCGGCTCACATAATTCCACCTACGTTTCGGGCACCGGCTCCGCTGCGACTGTCGGGCTTGACTATTACGGCCGCGTTGCCGGCACCGCCGCGCCCGGGGCGGACGAATGGTTTAATGGCTCGTGGAAGTACCGCCAGCCGGTAGTGATTGCCTCCACGTATCCTTCCCAGCTTTCTAATTACGCGGTGCCCGTTACCGTTAACACTCAGGCGCTTATTTCCGCCGGCAGGATGAACGCCAACGGCTCGGATATACGCTTTACCATTGCGGGCTCGGCGGGCACCGTGCCGGCGCTGGGCTACTACATACAGTCCGGTCTGAACACCACTGCCACAAAGATCTGGGTAAAGTCCACAGCCGTTAATAACGGTTCCAATACGCTCTACATGTATTACGGCAACGCGGCTGCCCCGGCCGCTTCGGATATGCCGGCGGCGTTCGTGCTGGGCAACGACTTTACCGCGGCGGACGGCTCCGTACCCAGCAGCACCACTTGGGTGAACACGGAATCGGCCACACCGCTGGGCGGCTCTGTACGCGACATCCAGACCAATCGCCTGCGCCTGCGTTTTGGCAGCGCGCTCGGGCTGCGCCACTTCGGGCTGCGCAGCGCCAGCCAATATTCCTTCGCTTCGCCCCGGCGGTATCACGCCGACATTAACGCCAGGAGCACCGGCAGCGATTCCTGGTCCAATATAACGCTTTGCCCCACCATTTATTCTTATTCATACGATCAGGATGACTGGATCCGTTTTTCACTAAAGCATTTGGCCGCGGGTCCGGTCTACACCGTGGAGCGGAGCGAATACGGGGTAAAGAGTACGCTGTTGTCCGCGGTCCCGCTGAGCGCCGGCCTGCACGGCGTGGACTTTCTTATCAGTTCCGCTACTTTCAGGGTAATGTTGGACGGGGCGCAGGTCTACAGCGGGACTAATAATCTTAATTTCAACAGCCCCTACATCTACCTGGAAGGGGCCAGCTCTGTTGCTTCGCTCGACGATTTTCTGTTCGATAATGTCTACGTTACGCCTTACGCCGTGCCCGAACCGGTTTTTGGGTCCGTGGGTCAGGATCAGGGCAGGCGCTACCCATCCGGCAGTTTTGTCTCGGCCGCCAGAGACACCGGGACCCCCGGAACGCGCGCGCTGAGCACCGACTGGGGCACGGTTCTCTCCACCGGCACCACACTTTCCGTGGAAATGCGCGCTCACAATACCAATGTAGCGCTGGCCACCTTTACCGCGGTGGCGAAGGGGGCGGACCCCGCAATGGTCGGCCGCTACCTGCAGTACCGCCTGTTGATGGATACCTCCGACCCGCGCTACAGCGCGGCGCTGAGCAGCATCGCCCTCACTTATATCTCGCCTCCGTCCACCCCTACCTTTACTGGCGCCCTGGCGCTGGACTCCTGGACTCTTAAATGGTTTTGGCAGGATAACTCTTCCGGGCAGTATCAGGAAGACGGCTTCCGGCTTATAGATTCTACCGGCATAGAAAGGGGCGTGGTGGCGGCTGGCGTCACCACTTATATAGAAGTGGGGCTTAACCCTAACACCGCCTATACCCGGAACATCCTTGGCTATAATGCGGCAGGCAATGGCCCCGCGGCGCTGACCACCAAGTATACTCTGCCCTCGCCGCCCAACGTATCCTGCGATAAATCCACCGGCACCTGGCTCTCCGGCACCCTCTCCTGTTCCAACATAGCGGGCTTCGGCGCCGGCGGGGTAACCTATTACAGGTATATCTGGACCACAAGTCTTGTGTATCCGGTCTGGGCAGGGAACGAAACACAGTGGACTTCCGGCACGCTGCCTTTTACTCCCGGCTCTTCCGGAGAATACTACCTGCACTTGAAATCCTATAATGCCGACGGCGCCACCCTTGCGGGAGACCAGACTTATGGCCCCTACTGGTACGATAAACTGCTGCCGCAGGTATCGGCGTTTAGCCCTTCTTCCGCTCCCTGGACTAACAGCGCGGGCTTTCCCGTGCAGGTCACGGCCAGCGACCTCGGCGGGTCGCTGCTTAAACTGGGGCGCTATCTGTGGACCACCACCACCGACCACCCTTTCTCGGGCTGGCTGCCCTTCCAGGGCGCGCCGATAATAAATACCAGCTCCTCCGCCGTTTCCATTAGCGCCAAGGGTACCGGAGGGCAGTGGTACCTGCACGTGGAGGTGGACGACCAGGCCGGGAACACAGGTTACGCTTTCTCCGGCCCATATAAATTGGACATTATTCCACCCGGCGGCAGCGTGGTCATTAACGGGGGAGCGGCCGTCACGCCTCAACGGGATATTACGCTGGCCCTCACCTATACGGACTCTGAATCCGGGGTAAAGCAGGCTCAGTACCGGAACGAGCCCCCCGGCACTAGCTTTACCACCCCGGAACTGCCGCAGGCGACCTCGTCGTGGATGCTGCCGGCCGGAGACGGTCTTAAGACGGTACGTTACCTGATCACGGATAATGCCGGCAACAGCGCTAGCTTTACCAACACTATACAACTGGACTCAAGAACAGGAATAGCGGGCACGGACGTGGCGGCCAGGACCAGCGGCGTTATGGGTGAGGCCCCCGAGACCTTCCAGGCGGGGGCAACGCTTAACTGGACCCCCACCGGAGCGCCGCTGCAGGGTAAGACCATAACCTTTGTTTTCAAGGGCTCTACCAATACGGCCCTGACCGATGCCTTGGGAAAGGCCGTCACCAGCTTTGCCGTGCCTAACTCTTCCGGGCCTTATTCTTATTCAGTTTCCTTCTCTACAGACGGGGTCTATGCCGCCAGTTCCAGCACCGGCATGGTAACCGCCGCGCAACGGGTAAGTAGCGTAATAACAGAAGACGTTAACGCCCTGTCTAATGCTTCCTTTGTGGCCAAGGCCACGCTAAGGGACACGCTTACGGAAACTAATATTGTCGGGGCGCTGGTAACCTTCGTCTTTGAGGGGTCTACTCTCACGGCTACAACTGACGCCACAGGTGTTGCCACCGTTAACTTCACCGCGCCCGTACCGGTGGGTTTTTATGACTACACCGCCGCGTACGCCGGCGGCCCGGTCTATGCGGCCCGTACCGGCACCGGCCGGATCGGCGTGGGCCGGCGCGTTACCAGCCTGACTTTAGTCGGGGTGGCGGCCCTGGCGCAGGCTAACTTTGAAGCCCAGGCCACACTGCTGGACGGGGCTATCCCGGTACAGAACGCGTCCATTAATTTCTTCTTTCAGGGCTCCACCCAGACCATGTTGACTAACGCCTCGGGTGTGGCCTCTTACACCTTCACGGCGCCCGCCTCCTCCGGCACCTATCCCTATAGCGCGGCTTTCGACGGCGACACTACCTACGCGGCCAGCTCCGGCGGGGCCATTCTGACGGTAAACCGCAGGCCGCTCAGCCTGGCGGGACAGACGGGTATGGGTTATGTGAACTCCTCTTTCCAGGCCCGCGCGGTATTGTCGGACGGCGGCACCGGAGATAAGGTGGCCGGAAAAACCATTATTTTTCAGTTTGAAGCTTCCTCGGCCGCGGTGGTTACCGACGCGCTTGGCGTTTCTACGGCCGTGTTCAATACCGGTTCGCTGCCACGCGCGACCTCCTGCTACTACTATTTTGCCGGAGATTCCGGGTACTCCTTCGCCGACTCCACAGGGGCGGTCTCCGTAGAAAGGCGCCCGGTGGCGCTCGCGGCCTCCGCCGTTTCAGCCCTGCTTAACTCCACCTTTACCGCCACCGCCCAGCTTAAAGATACGGCTTTTACCCCTGTGGGCATACCGGGAAAGACCATAAGCTTTGTGTTCGGGGGTCAGACCCAGACCGTGGTGACCGACGCGCTGGGCGTGGCCTCGGCCACCTACCAGGCCGGCCTCTCCACCGGCACGTACGAGTTTTACGCCACTTTCGCCCAGGACGGCGTGTACCTGGCGGGCAGCGACACCGGTACGGTTACAATGGATAAGCGCCCTTCGGTTGTTTCGGCCTATCCGCGGTACGTTTTCGCTTTCGACACCATACAGGTGGTAGCCGACCTTAAAGACGGCGTGACCGGGGAATATATCGGCTCGCAGCCAATAAATTTTAATTATAATGACATTACGCAGTCCACCACCACCGTGGCTTCGGGCGTAACACTGGGCCGGGCTTACGCGGTTTACGCGGGAACAGGTGTAGCGGGGGCCTACAGTTACTACGCCGATTTCCCCGGTAACTCACTGTACGCGGCTAATAGCAGTACCGCCTCTATTACCGTTTCTCAGCGCTCGGTAAACCTGTCCGCCTTCCCCCAGACCGCTATCTTCGGATCCACTTTCACGGCAACCGCGGAATTCAGGGATGGCTCCAATAATTCGCTGGTTAGCGGCAAGACCTTAAGGTTGGTCTTCCAGTCTTCTACGGTATACGGGCCGACCATCGCGGGTGCCGCCAGCACCACGTTTAACGCGCCGGCCAGCACCGGGACTTTTAACTGGGTGGCCGATTTTGCCGGAGACCAAACCTATGCCCAGGCCAGCTCCACCGGAACTATAACGGTGCTCCGGCGCACCCCTACAGTTACCCCTATAACTACCACAAAGTATGTCTGGGACTCCATCTCCCTTAGCGCCACCTTAATGGACGCCGGCACCCCGGTGGCGTCAAGGCTTCTTTCTTTCAGCTTTAACGGCTCTACCAATACTGCAACTACTGATGTTAACGGCGTGGCCACTACGGTGGCTTTCTCGTCAGTCAGCGTCCCCGGCCCCTACAACTTTACTGTCTCTTTCGGCGGAGACGCCAACTATTCAGCCCAATCAGCCAGCGCTACCGTTACGGTGGTTGCCCGCCCCTCAAGCATTAACCTCGGCCCTGTTTCCACCATAGCTAACTCAACTATTACGCTGTCAGCTACCCTTAACGATACCAACTGGAGCACCCCCATAGCGGGGAAAGCTGTTACCTTCACGCTGCAGGGAGCCACTTTCACTGTTACCGCAAACACCAACGGCTCCGGGATAGCTACGGCTAACTTTGTGGCCTCCGGGATTATAGGCCCGTATAACTATTCCGCATCCTTCTCCGGTAATACTAATTATTCCGGCACATCTAATAGTAACGTGGTTACAGTTGCCTTGCGCCCGTCAGTTTTAGAAATGGCGGATTATTCCCCGCCGGCCTCCAGCACCTTTACCGTGTCGGCCGTGCTTAAAGATTACACCAGCGGGGCTTATATAAGCTCAAAAGTTATAACGTTCTATTTCCTTAGCTCTTCACGCACGGCTACCACCGACGGGCTTGGTTCCGGCGCTACAGCGTACGTTACGCTTGCCAGCACGATGAGCTATCCTATAAGCGTTTCTTTTCCTGGCAGCGCGCTGTATGCGCCGGCCTCTACAACCAAGACTGTTTATCCCGGCAAGCGCAACACCTCCCTGCTGACTTCTGACATGCTGACCTCTGTGGCTTTGGATTCCTTCACGGTAACTGCCCGTCTTAAGGATTACGACCTTGGCACGTTTCTTGCGGGCCAGAGCATAACTTTCTCTTTTACCGGCTCCACGTATACCCTTACTAGTGTTACCGATTCTACGGGCATGGCCTCGGTAGATTTCACCGCCCCAGCGTCCACCGGCCCGTATACCTATACCGCAACTTTCGCCGGCACCGCGCTTTACAGCAATACGCTTAACACCTCCGCGGTACTGGTCAACCGGCGCACCCTGATAATAGACCCGGGAGGCCTTACCGGAGTGCCTGCCGCCAGCACTTTTACCGTAAGCGCCCTGCTCCGCGACGGAGCCGTCACCATTTCCACCAAAACTCTTTCCTTCGTCTTCTATTCCACCAAAACTGCGGTAACTAACGGAATAGGTATAGCTTCTACCACTTTCCCGGCCCCGATCAGCACCGGCACTTATTCCTATGCCGTTTCCTATATGGGCGACGCCCTGTATAATCCCGTTTTGGTTTACGGCAATGTGGGCGTGGTGCTTAAAGCCACAGTACTGCAGGTGCTGGATGTTCCTGACGCTGTGGTCGGGTTGCCTTTTACCGGCACCGCAAAACTAACGGACGTGGAGCTGGGCGCGGTGGTGCCTTCAACCAAGGCTATATCTTTTACTTTTAGTACATATACGCTGAATTCTGTGACAGGTCTCGGGGTCGGAATAGCAACGGTCTCGATGACGGCGCCTCTTACCGTAGGCGACTACAGCTATACGGCCGCATTTGCGGGTGACAGCACTTATGGCTCGAGCCAGAGTTCGGGCACCATTACCGTGAAAAAGCGCCCCGTTATTTTTTCCGTGGACGTGCCGGCCGGGGAGCCCTACACCCTTTCAACTTTCACCGTAAAAGGCACGCTGGTGGACGGTAAAACCGGCGCGGCGCTGGCAGGCCAGACCTTAAAAATATATTTCTCGGTAGCCAATGCCACCCACACGGTGGTTACAGACGCCACCGGCATTGCAACGACCGATTTTTATTCCGGCATCTCCTCCGGAAGCTACCGCTATTCCGGCACTTTTGACGGGGATTCCAGTTATAACGCCAGCGAGGTAAACGAGCAGACCTCAAAGGTTGTAAAGATCAACCCCCGGCCCACATCCATACAGCCCTGGCTGGGCGACGGGCAGCTTATGACCTGGGGGGTCTACACTTTTAACGATTTTAACACGATTGCGACCATGCAGGATAACCTGAACAGCAACAGCGGCATACCGGGGCTGACCGTAAGGTTCGTGGTGCAGGGTTCCACCCGCACCGGAGTTTCGGCTGCTAACGGGCAGGCCACCTCCAGCTCTCCGTTCCCGTATATTTCTAACGCGGGCAGTTATCCGGCCGAGGTGGTGTTTGACGGGAACCAGACTTACGCCCCGAGCGTTCTGCACGGAGGAATAGCGGGGCAAATACCGCTGCAGGGCTTCGTACAGGTTTATCAGTCCCCGGCCAATATCGCGATGGACTCGATACAGGAAAGCTTTCCCAGCCAGGATACCGTCATTAGCGGCGTCGCGCACGACGGCTATTTGGGCGACAGACCTGCCGCCAGACCGTTACTTAAAGGTTTACAGATAAAGTACAGGGTGTCAGGCGTTGCCTGTAGTCCGTACCCTAGCAATTGTCCCGGCGGCCTTTGGAGCGCTATAAGCTATGGAAATGTAGACGATTCTTATATAGCTACCGCAACAGTACACGCCCCCGCGGAGATAGGCGATTATCCTATCGACAGAACTTTTGACGCGACCAGCTCGTTTTATTACTGGTACGTCACTGAAGATACGAGGGTGCTGCGCGTCGGGCTCAGGCCTACCGCTATAGGTATTGTGGGGGCGGACCCGCTGGAAGTGGGCGCTCAGATGCCGATTACTATAAAAGTTAAGCTAAAAAGCACCTCGCAGGGAGATATCGGCGTGGCGAACAAGACCGTGGTTATAACCTTTAACGGGGGCTCCCCGCAGAATGTGACCACGGACAGCATGGGCATTGCCCAGTATACCTTTGCCGGCCTCCCGGTAGGGGCCTATACTTATACTGCTACCTTCGCCGGCGATACGGCGTACAATTCTACAGCTTTAAGCCCCGTGGGGAACGTGTCGGTAGTGAAAAACATCACCTTCCTGGTGGGAACGCCGGTAATCAATGTGCCGGCCGGCAACGACTTTACCGCGAAAGCCACCTTAAATGTGCTGGTAGGTACGGCGCAAGAGCCGGCTGCCGGAAGGACGATTACTTTTAATTTTACAGGCAACGCCAGTTCCAACGCGGTGACTAACGCGCAGGGCATAGCCCAGGTTACCTTTACCTCGCCGCAGGTGCCCGGAGAATACATTTTCACCGCCGACCTGCCCACTAACGCAAACGATCTGGCTTCCAGCGCTATTGACCCCACCAGGAGGGTGCAGGTTATCCAGCGCCATACCAGCCTGGCTTCCGTGGCCGTTAATCCGGTGTATATACAGGACAGCTTTGTTTCCACCGCAACATTGACCGACCTCGACGCTCCGCCTAACCTTGCAAGTCTGATAGGGCAGACTATAAACTTTACTCTTCACCGGGGCGGGGCAGAGGGCGATATAGGCGGCATTGGAACTACTGCCGCTTCCCCGCTGGGTCAGGCAACAAAGGGCTTCCTTTCGCCTGCTGCTTTCGGCTCACAATCCTACACCGCTTCTTTCCCCGGAGACACGCTGTACGCCGCGGCAACCTCTGACGCCGGGGTGAACGTGCTTAAGCGTACAACGGTCCTTAGCGCTTCTGTAGAACCCACGGCGCCGACCAATACTATTTTTACCGCGACAGTTACGCTGAAGGATAATACCCCCACGCTTGTGGCTCCTGTTGCCATGGGCGTCGGAGTTCACGTGCCGGTTAAGTTTACCTACAACGGCGTAACCAACTACGGGACCACCGACGATTTCGGCGTAGCTACCGCCACCTTTACGGCCCAAGCCATTGCGGCTAACTATAACTGCGCTGTGGCATATGAGGGGAACACTATCTACGCCGCATCCAGCATGTCGTTGCCGGTGCATGTTATCAAGAGGGTCACCCATGTAACCGGCGTCGCTATCCTCAGTCAGGCGGCGGGCGCGCCGTTTACCGCGCAGGCCACTTTAACAGACGATATTTCCGGCATAGGCATACAGACCGCCCTGCTGAATTTCATCTTTACCGGTGGGGGAACCTTCAGCGGCTCCGGCACTACCGACATATCCGGCACAACCTCCACCGTCTTTACCGCCCCTCTAAATACAGGCGTCTACAACTACACGGCCTGCTTCCCTGGCGACGCCACCTACGATTCCTCCTGTGACAACAACAATAGCGTCACAGTGGACGTATCCTCAACCACGCTGGCTACCCCGGATGGGACCGTCACCGTGAATAATGTTTTCTTTGCTACCGCTACGCTGAAGGGCAAGGACAGCGGCCTGGGATTGATAGCGAAGACCGTAAATTTCACATACGATGGCGTCTTAAAAGGCCAGCCGCTCACAAACGTGAATGGCATCGCAGTGCAGACCTTTACCCCCACGTCCACCGGCACCTACCGGCTTGATGTGGCCTTCCTGGGGGACCCCGCTTTCTACTCCAGCGCCAGCTCCGCAACTATAACTGTTATCCAGCGCAATTCAGGGGCTGTTATGCCCAAAGTTTACACCGAGGTTAACGCGCTATTTATCACTACCGTAACGCTGGTAGACATCAGTTCCGTTCCCAGCAGCTATATTGCGGGGCGGACGGTGGACTTTTTGTTTGAGGGCACCACTAAATCAGCCGTTACCAATGCGGTCGGCGTGGCTACGGTTTCCTATACGGCGCCGGCCGTGGCGGCCGGCACTTACCCGGTTACGGCTAGCTTTGCAGGCGACGCTATCTACACTTCCACCAACGTGGTTTCTAGCGTTATAGTTGCTAAACTTATTACGCTGATAACAGTGGACCCCGGTTCGGTCCAGGCGCTTGACGTGTTTAACGCCACCGCCACACTCAAGAGCGGCGGGGTACCTGTCGTCGGGAAACCCATAACTTTCCTGTATAAGGGCGTTTCCCTTCCCGGCTTGGCGGTCACAGACTCCAACGGTCAGGCTTTTGTGCAGTATAACGCCGGCGCTTCCTCCGGGCCCTGGCGGATAGACGCCGCCTTTGAGAACGGAGCGGACCCTGTCTATGACGTCAGTTCCGGCTCTAACACTATAACCGTGTTGCGGCGCAGCTGCGTGGTAATCCCCGACAACGCTTCCGTGGCCGTATTCGACGTGTTCAACGCCACCGCCACTTTTGTTGACGTGGTTAACCCCGCTAATAACCCGTCCGGCAAAATGGTCACCATCGTCTTTATCAGCACCCTCCCGGCTGCGTTAACGGACGGCTCCGGCAAGGCGTATAAGACGGGTCTCACCGCCCCCTCTTCTTCAGGCACCTACAAGATGGAGGCCTTCTACCTGGGCGACGCCACCTACGCGCCCAGCATCGCCTCCACCTCTACCATTACCGTAGCCAGGCGGCCTTCCCAGCTGTCCATGGTCGACGTTAATACCATATATGGGTCCATCTTCACCGCCACCGCCACGCTGAAGAGCTCCACGGTCACGCTTAGCGGCAAGCCTGTGCGCTTCACTTACGAAGGCAGGCCCTTTACTTCACTTACGAACAGTTCCGGTATCGCGGTAGCTACCTACACTGTTACGCTGGCCACGGGCGCCACCAGGATAGACGCGGAATACGACGGCGACGCCACTTATATCGCCAGCATTCCTTCTTCAGCCACCGTCACCGTGGCAATGCGCCCTACCACGGTGTTTCCGTCCGCCGCTTCCGTGATAGCCGACAAGATCTTTGTGGCCAGCGCCACGTTAAGGGACGTGGCGGGGTCGACTGTGCCGGCCCAAACCCTGTCGTTCCTGTTTAACAGTATCAATATTAATGCCGTGACCGACAGCCTGGGTATCGCCACAGCCGCCTATACTGCCAATGTCGCCACGGGCACCTATCCCATAGCCGTTTCCTACGCCGGGGACTTCAGATATCTCGCCAGCTCCGCCACGCTTACGTTGACTATTCTGCGGCGGCCCACCAGCATGGTTCCCCTGGGAGCGGTATCGGTGAAAGCGCTGGACATCTTCAGCGCCACGGCAACTCTTAAAGACGTAGACCAGATAACGCTGGGTTCCCAGAATGTGTATTTCGTCTTCGCCGGCAGTACCTTCACCAGGGTTACTGATGGCTCCGGCGTGGCTTTCTCTACCTGGGCCGCGCCCGCCTCTTCCGGCACGTATTACGTGGGGGCCTACTTTGACGGCGACTCCAAATACGCGCCCAGCACCAGCTCTATCCTTGTTACCAATTTGCAGCGGCCGGTTGGTATAACGCTTAATCCTGTTTCCTCCAAGGCCCTGGACCTTTTTACTACCACCGCCACGCTTACGGACCTGAATAACGGCGGCATCAAGGTTTCCACAAAGACGGTCAACTTCTCGTTCAGCTGGGGGGCCAGCACCAACGCTATAACCAACGCGGTGGGGGTGGCCACAGCGTCCTATAACGCCACCGCAACGGCCGGCACCTACCAGCTTACCGGCACCTTCGCCGGAGACGCCACTTTCGCCTCCACCACCACCGTCACCCCGTTAATCGTCTCCAAGCGCGATGCTTTCGTGACCGGTAATTACGTCTCCGCCAGGGTAATGGACGTCTTTATAGCCACCGGCACCTTCTACGACGCGGTGACCACTACTACGGTATCGGGCCGGACCATGAAGTTCTACCTGCAGTCCGGCAGCACCCTGACAGCCGTCACCGACGGCGCGGGCTTGGCCACCGCCGCTTACACAGCGCCGGCCGCGTCCGGGACTTATACCCTTTCCACCTTCTTTGAAGGAGACGCCACCTATAACCCCAGCGCGGTTTATATCAGTTCGGTGACGCTGACGCGCCGCGCCAGTTCCCTCACCGTCTCCGCGCCGGCCTCGGTTATAATAAACAGTTCCGTGGCCGTAAGCGCCCTTATGCGCGACATGGTCAGCCTTGCTACCGTCTCGGGCAGGACCGTCTCGTTCCTGTTTCAGGGCACCACCATCCCCGCCACTACGGATAGTTTCGGGGTGGCTTATGCCACATTCTCGGCTTCCGTCTCTTCCGGAGTTTATAACGTTCAGGCCTCCTTCTCCGGGGACTTCTCTTATGACGTAGCCGTGGGCAGCAAAAACGTAACGATGCTCCGTTACCCGACTTTCATCACGGCCAGTTCCGTCACCGTGCCCGCTAACCAGCTGTTCAGCTCCTCGGCCACTCTCACGGACTTCAATGGCAGCACCGTGCCCGCCAAGGCCCTGGTCTTTTATTTCAACTCTTCCTCGTTCTCGGCCGTAACCAGCTCCCTGGGCATAGCCTATTCAACTTACACGGCTTCTGCGTCTACCGGGGTCTACCAGATGCCGGTCTCCTTCGCGGGCGACGCCCTCTACGCTTCCACCGGCATTTTTATCCCGGTCTCGGTCACCATGCGCCCGTCGGCCATAATAGCAGACCCCGTTACTGTTAGAGCGCTGAACGTCTTTACCGCCACCGCTACACTCACTGATGCCCTAACCCCCGCGGTAAAACTTACAGGGGAAACTGTCACTTTCGATTTCTTTGTAGACAGCAACACGTACACCCGTTCTGTCACAGTGGGGGCCGGAGGGGTGGCGGTAGCTACCTTCACCGCGCCCTCGGCCTCCGGCAGCTATCTCTACAAGGCTTCTTTCGCCGGCAATGCGGTCAACCTGGCCACCGCCACCCTCACCGGCGCCTTGGTTACTGTCACCGCACGCCCCGCCGCGCTGCTCCTTAATAACGCGGCCTCGCCGATAGACGAGCTTTTCCGCACCACCGCCACACTTACCGACCTGGAGACCGGGAACCCTGTAAATACCCGTACGGTAACTTTCACCTTTGGCGCCAGTTCCGCGGCCCTGACCGACACGCTCGGCCAGTCCTGGGTTAATTTTATGGCCCCCGCCTCTTCAGGCACCTTCCGGCTAGACGCCGCGTTCGCCGGCGATCCGACTTACACCCTGGTCGCCGCTTCTTCCACCCTTACGGTCACCAGGCGCCCGGTCATTATGACCGCGCCGGATATTCCTGGCATTCTGGAAGAAGTCTTTATTGCTACAGCAACCATAACGGATGGGCTTAACGCCGGTAATATCTCTTCACGGACCATTTCCTTCTCTCTTCCGGGCAGCACCGTCAATGCCGTATCTAACGGCATCGGGATAGCGACCACCACTTTTACGGCGCCTTCTTCCAGCGGAACGTACTACATGCCCGTTAATTTTGCCGGCGATGCCAGGTACCTGCCCAACAGCACCACCACCCAGCTGACCGTGGCGCTGCGTCCCTCGGCCGTGGTCCCCGATATTATATTGGCCAGGGCCGGCGAAGTTTTTACCGCCACTGCAACGCTAAAGGACGTGCTTAAGCCCTCTTATAAGGCCTCCGGCAGAATTCTGAGCTTCTACTTCTCCGGCAGCACCTTCGCGGCGGCCACCGACGCCAATGGCGTGGCCGTCTCCACCTTCGCCGCACCGGTCTCGAGCGGTACTTTCGCTATAAATATCTCTTTCGCCGGGGATAGTCGTTATATCGCGTCCTCTTCAGCCACGGCCGTAACGGTGCTGCGCCGTCTTTCCAACATAGCGCTGGATAACCCGGTGATAGTGGCCATGAGCACGCTGACCGTTTCGGGTACGCTTACAGACAAGGTCAACCCGGCCGTTTTTGCGCCGTTCCGGGACCTTTCTTTCTTCTTTGCGGGCAGCACCTTCGCCGCGGTCACCGACGCTAGCGGCGTGGCTGTCTCCACCTTTGCGGGGCCCCTGTCTTCAGGCACCTACGTTATCTCGGCTTCCTTCGCCGGTGACTCTATCTTCGACGCCAGCACTGCCACCTCTACGCTTACCGTCCTGCAGCGGCCCTCGCGCGTGCTGATAAGCACCAGCTCGGCTTATCCGTTTGAGCAGTTTGTCGCGGCGGCCGGTCTGGTGGACGACGCTAGCTCCTCCACCGTCTCCGGGCGCCAGCTGGTGTTCGATTTTAACCTGCTTCAGAAATCCGGGACTACTGATATTGTTGGTGTGGCTACGGCGGCCTTCACGCCGCCCGCCGGGTTCGGCGACTATGAGCTTGCGGCCACTTTCGCCGGCGACTCGGTATACGCTCTCAGCACGTCTACCGGCATGGTCACGGTGTTGAAACGGCCCACTATTGTCTTCACCATTGACACGTCCACCGCCGCGCTTGATACGTTTGTGGTGAGCGCGGCGCTGGCGGACGTCAGGTTCTCTACCTCCATCCCCGGCCAGGACATAGTGTTCACTTTTGAAGGCCAGACCAGCACCGTAACGGTAGGTCCCGACGGGATCGCCGGCCCCGCGGTTTTCACCGCGCCCGTCTCTTCCGGCACCTATTATTACCAGGCGCTTTTCCCGGGCACCAGCGTTTACGCGCTCTCGTCGTCCACCGGAGCCGTTACCGTGTTAACCCGTGAAACCAGAGTGATTGCCCGCGACACTACCGCCAATGTTGGTGAACCCTTTGTCCTTACCGCCGAGCTGGTGGACCCGGCTAAAGAGACGATGCCCGGTTATTATGTCAGCAGCGCCACTGTGGAATTCAAGTTCAAGGACCGCAACAACCTGGTTATAGAAACTAAATACGCCAACACCAACGACATAGGCGTGGCCTCCGCTGCCTTCAGCGGACCTGGCGCGCCCGACGTTTATTACTACACCGCTAAATTTGTAGGCAACTACACCTACTCTCCCAGCAGCGCCACGGCCGTGGTTAAGGTCGGGCTGCTTACCTCGCTGGTGGCGTTCAACGTGGACACCTACGCGCTGAAGCCTTTCAACGTTAACGCCAAGCTGACGGACTACCTTTCCACTACCCTGGACGGCAAGCTGGTTCGTTTTAAATTCCTGGGCGCCTCTAACACCGGGGTGACGTACGCCACCGGGCTTTCGGGTGTGGCGACCTCCTCGTTCACCGCGCCCGCCTCGAGCGGCACCTATTTCTACATGGCCTATTTCGACGGTGACTCCTTCTACTCGGCCAGTAACGCCACGGCTACGGTCACGGTGGAGCGCAGGCCCTCCTCCATCCTGCCCGCTACCGCGAATATAACCGCCTTCAGCAGTTTCACCGTTACCGCGGTCCTTAAGGACGTGCTCACCCCGGAGATGAACATCGGCGGCAGGGACGTTTACATCGCTTTTAATGGCTCTACCGCAACCATTAATACAGCCGCAGAAACGGGGGAGGCCGCAACCTCCTTCTTCGCTAATGTCTCTTCCGGCACCTACCCGTACTATGCCTGGTTCGACGGCGATGATACCTTTGCCGGCACTTTTTCCACCGGAACAGTGAACGTGGCGCTTAAGGCTTCCAACATGCTTTCCTACAACGTTATAGACGTTACTGCTACCAGCACCTTTACGGCCAGGGTCCAGCTAAAAGACAACGCCAACCAGCCGCTAAAGGACCTGAGCGTGGACTTCTTGTTCGGCGGGAACTTCGGCATGGGCGTTACCAACGCCCAGGGCATAGCCCAGACAATCTTTACGGCGCCCGCGTCTTCCGGCACCTATGCCTTCACCGCCAACTTCTACGGCGACAGCCAGTATTCCGCCAGCAGCGCGTCCGGAGACATTACCGTAGGCCCGCGGCCGACCATGATCTTTGCCCCGGTGGTTTCTTCCAAGCTGGGTACCCCGCTTGAACTTTCGGCCCGGCTTATAGACGTGGCCAGGCAGTCGGGTATCGAGGGTAAGACCCTGAGCTTCGTTTTCGAAGGTGTAACGGTCACCGCGGTGACGGATAGCCAGGGCATTTCCACCGCCGCTTTCAGCGCGCCGCTGTCTACCGGTACGTTCGCCTATGAGGCCACCTATACAGGAGACGCTATTACCTTCTTCGGCAGCTACTCCTCGGCGCCGGTCACCATCGCCCTCAACCTGACCAATATCGAGGCGCTGAGCCCCATCTCGATAAAGATCTACGAGCCCCTGGCCGTAAACGCTAAGCTTACGGATTCAATAGGTCTTAACCTCGCCGGCCAGCCGGTAGTCTTTACTTTCCAGGGCACAGACCAGGGCGCGGTAACCGACCCCGGCGCCCCTACTACCGGTATTGCCACCACCACCTTCGTTACGCTGGGGTTGCTCTCCACCGGCACATACAGCTATGCCGCGCAGTACCCCGGAGATTCTCTCTATGTGGCCTCCAGCGACACCTCTAACGTGGTCGATGTGCAGCGCCGCGACACCCTGCTTATCGCCGACGCCGTGCAGTCGGTGCCCGGTAAAGCTTTTACCGCCCAGGCCCGCCTGACCGACAATGTGAACGGCAGCGCCCTGCTGGGCTCTTCCCTGACCGGCAAGCAGATAGTGTTTGAGTTCTTCGACGGCGCGGTAACCAGCTCCGCCGCCGTTTTCACCAGCGCCACCGGCATTTCGACCGCCTCGTTCATGGCCCCGGCTTCCACGGGCACCTACCAGGTAATAGCCAGCTTTGCGGACGACGACCCCGTCTACAAGGGCTTTATTTCCACCGGCACCGTTAAGGTGCAGATGGACGACGGCACCGGCGTGATAAGGACCAAGATAGTTGCCGACCACGTGAACACCTATATAAACACCGTTTTCACGGCTTCTGCCACGCTTACGGCCTCGGGAGAATACGTGCCCGGCAAGACCCTGCTCTTCTCGTTCTTCACCGGGGCGTCCACCTTTACCGCGGCCGGCGCCACCGACTCTCTGGGTGTGGCTACCGCAGCGTTTACCGCTCCGGTATCCTCGGGCGTCTACACCTTCACCGCCTCTTACGCCGGCGACGCTACCTATTCAGCCGCCGTAGGCACTAACACCGTTACGTCAGAGCTCTACCCGGACACGCTGACGGCCGAAGATATTCTGGCCGAAATAGGCACGCCCTTCACCGCCCGGGCGGTGCTGCGCGACGACCTGGCCCAGATCTTTGTAGCGGGCAAACAAATAGTCTTTGAGTTCGCCAACGGCGTTTCCACGTTCACTCACGTGGTCACCGCCGTTACCAGCTCTACCGGCTCGGCCCAGGCCGTTTTCCAGACCCCGGCGGTGCCCGGTACTTACAGCTACCTGGCCCGTTTTGCCGGCGACGCCCTTTACCGGGAAGCCTTTGATACCGGCACCGTACTGATAGCCGCCCGGGGCTCCAATACCTCCCTGGTCGGCCAGAATGTGCTGGTGAGCACCGGTGAATACTTTACAGCGCTGTCTACCTTGAGCGCCAATGGGTTCCCTGTCACCGGCAAGGCGGTCTCGATAACTTTCCAGGGCGTCACCCTGATCTCCACCACGAACGCCAACGGTGAGGCCTTCGGCAGGTTTACAGCGCCGGCCGCCAGCGGCACCTTTGTCTGCTCGTCCTCTTTCGCCGGCGACATTCTGTACAACACCGTGCTCTCCACCTTGGCCGTCAACGTCGTATTTAAGGCTCCGCCCGTAAAAGAAGAGCCGGTCGGGAAGGCTGATATTGTAACGACCGCAACCACTACCATCTTAACTCTGGCCTGGCCGGCCATAGCGGAATCCACCAGCGCCTTTAAAGTGACCGGGTTTATCATCGAAGAATTCAAGTCGCTGCGCGGCAGCATCTTAACTTCCAGCGGTTCCGTGGCGGCCAGCTCCACCTCGGCCATGGGCTATACCACCGAGGTTGATAATAACGAAGCGAGATACTTCAGGAAAAAGAACAAGCTCTCAGACAATCAGGAACTTCTCACGAACGTTGTTGTCGAGATTCCGAGCCGTCGGGACGACCCCGCCCGGGTCCCGAACTATTATTACATGAGCGATGATAATAGCGTTTACATAAAAATCCCCGGCAAGCTGATGAACAGCTTTGCGAACGCGCAGGAAAATCTTGTCGGCATCTCCACAAAAGCCGAGCCGGGCTTCATTAAGGCTTACAAAATAGAATCCCCGCAGTTGCGCGCGGCCATGACTTCCGCCGAAAATTCCGGCAGCAAGGGAATCAGGCTTGGCATCTCCTACCTGGATTCCGCTCCGGGGACCTCGGCCGCAACTAGCGGCCAGATGGCTCTTTATTGGTATAACGGCGTGGAATGGATAAAGCTGGGCGGGCAGATAGACGTGCTTACCGGGGAAATCTACACCTATGCGCGCACTTTCGGCTTGTTCGCCATCAAGGCCGCGCCGCTCTCTTCCACTTTCGCCTTCACCAGCGTTAAGCCGCGCATCTTCAGCCCCGACGTGCCGGATAGCGATCCCAACGGCACTATCGTCAACCGCGCGGTCTTCAGCTACGAGAACCCCGGCTGCTCTGAGGTCACGGTAAGGATATTCGACATAACCGGCGCCCTGGTGCGCAGAAACCTGGATTTCATCGACTGTAACCGGATGTACTGGAACGGCAAGGACCAGGCCGGAGTAGTTGTAAGGGGCGGCATATATATTTACCAGATCGAAGCCGGGGAAAATGTGGTCACCGGCACCGTGGTGGTGGCTAAATAACGGGTATGAAAACTATACTCCTCGCATTCTTAATGTCCCTGACCGCCGCGGCGCCCGCGCGCGCGGCTTTTGAGGACGTAGAAACCGGCGCCAGGGCGGCGGCTATGTCCGGGGCGGTCACCGCCGCGGGAGAAGACGCTGCTTCTATCTTCTATAACCCGGCCGGCATTACGGGCATGAGCCGCTACGAGGTTTCGGTTTCCCAGGAAAAACTCTACCTCGGGCTTACCGACGGCAGCTCTATTTCGCGCAGCGCTATTTCGCTGGGCACGCCGCTCATGATAGGGGGCTCCTACTGGGGCGGCCTCGCCTTCGGCTACGATACGCTGAGCCTGGACAGCCTGTACAGCGAGTCCCGCATGCGGCTCGGTTACGGCTACCCGGTAAAGGAGAACGTGTGGGCCGGCATCGCTATAGATAAGCTTTCCATTTCCTACGGCAGCGACGAGTACACAAAATTGAACCCCGTGCTGGCCAGCGCCAGCCAGGCCTCCGGTATGGGCCTGGACCTGGGCGTAGTGATGAAAGGCGCTAACGCCGACTTCGCCCTGGCTATCCAAAACGCCAACGAGCCGGATATGGGTATAAAATATCCCAACAAGGTCAGCCGTAAAATAGACCTGGGCGTAGCCCTGCATGGGGAAAACGCGATCTGGGGCCTGGACACCGTGCTCTCCGGCAAAGACATCAAGATAAAGACCGGCGCCGAATTTAAAATAATGAAGGAGACTTTCGGGGACCATGCGCTGGTGCGCGGCGGCCTCGCGCTCGGGTCGCGCGATTACCGCGCGGCTTCCGCGGGCTTCGGCTACCGCGGCGGGTCCTACCGCATAGACTACGCTTTCATCTACCCCCTCAGCGGTATCTCCGGCACCATGGGCTCGCACCAGCTCGGAGTGTTTGTGGCGTGGGGCAAGCCGCGGGGGCCCATGGCCGACAGGAAAGAAGAAAAAGAAAAAGAGAAACCCGAAACCGACAAAGGCGGAAAAGGACAGGGCCTTGGCGAAGAGGGCCCGCCCGTCAGGACCGAAGCCACGCCCTCCGAGCGCACGAAAGCCTTCAAACTGCTGCGCGACGCCAGGACGGACATGCGCCGCGGGGCTTACTCCGCCGCGCTGGAAACCCTTAAGAAAGTGGACGAGCTGCTGATCTCCGACCAGGAAGTGAAAGACCTGGTGAGCAAGCTGGCCTCCGTAAGGCCCATTCTCAAAGAGGCGATCGGGGCCGAGGAACGCGACGACCTGGTCAGAAAAGCCATCAACCGCTATACTTATAAGAGCACGGACGCGGTCCTGTACATAACTTACGCGCGCCAGAAATGGCCCAAGGATCCCGCGGTGGCCCGCTTGTACGGCGTTATCTCCAGGGAATTCCCCGAGACTGCCTCCGGGCTCCGCATACTCCCCGGAATAACGATAATAGACCAGTTGCTGCAGGACGCGCTGGGCTTTATCCGGAACGGCAGCTATATCCAGGCCATCTCTACGCTACAGCAGGTACTGCAGCTGGAGCCGAACAATATAACGGCGCTAACCCGCATGGGTTCGGCTTATTGGGCCATGGGTAAAAAGAACATCGCCAGGAAGAACTGGGAGAAGGTGCTGGAGCTTGCCCCGGAAAACAAGGAAGTCCTACAATTCCTGAAACAGAATTAGTACCCGGCCGCGGCGGAGGGGGAAAAGCCCGTCCGCGTCCGGTTAAAGGAAAAGCCCTATTTCGCAAGGAGCATTAAGAGAAATGAAACTTAAGACCATATTAATCAAGACAGGTATTTTGGCCGCCCTCCCGTTGTTGGCCCTTAAAATGGCCGGGGCGCAAGCCCAGCCTAAAGGCGCCGCCATCGACGCTATACGCTCAAAGGTAGCCCTGGAAGCGCAGATAGAGGAGCGGCTGCGCCAGATGCTCACCGCCTACCTTAACACCAAGGACCTGGCTGTGGCCGTGAAAGTTAATATGCTGCTGAAAAAGCCCGAGGAGCAGGCCGGCTCCGCGGTACGCAAGTGGAACGAAAAAGAAGAGATCGTTCTCCCCGGAGTGCCCGCCGCCACCTCTATGACCAAAGAAAGTTCCGGCGCGGACGCGGCGGCCAAGAAAGCCGTCCGGCTGGGCGTTTCAAGTATCGATATCTGGGTTATCGTCGGAAAACAGGTGCCCAAGGACAGGGAAGAGAAGATACGGCAGCTTATAACGGCGGCGTTGGACCTGGACGTTGCTGCCGGAGACACAGTAAAAATAGAAGGCTCCGTTCCGGTAAAGCCCGACACCGTGGGAAGCCCCGGCGCGCTGGTGGCGCTGATCTGTCTGCTGGTTATAGGAATTTTCCTCTACGGCCCTTTCAGGTCTTTCCTGAAACGGCTGCCGGAGGCCCTGACCGCCATGGCGCCGGCCAAGGCGGCGGCGCCCGCGGCCGGCGGCACCGCCTTATCCATAAATGGCGAGGAGGGGGCGGAATCTACCATGACAGGCGCGCTGAGCATTTCCGGCGGCGGCGGCGGGGCCGGAGCCTCCGTGCTCACCTTCGGCGGCGATGAGAACATGCCCCTGGATCAATACGTTACAAAAGACAATATAGACGACCTGAGGCTGATTCTGCTTAACGAGACCCCCGAAGTTATAGCTAAAGTTGTGCAGCGTATCCCCCAGAAGCTGGCCTTTGAGGCCATACCCAAGTTGCAGATGAAGGACGTGCTGGGGCAGTACCTGAAGAGGAGTTTTGAGGAGCCTGAAGCCATAAAGAAACTTCTGGACGGGATACGCGACAAAATGGCGGGCAGCTTTGGCGGCGAGACGCGCATGGCCAACCTGCTGCAAATCATGGATAAAAAATCCCAGGAGCGCACGCTGGCCTTTATCCGCGAGAAGGACGCGACCTTCGCGACCGCGCTTGAGTCCCGCTTCTTTAAATTCGACGACCTGCTGCGCTACGACGAGACCGCCGTGCGGAGGATCTTCCGCAAGGCCGGCGCGGAACCTTTCGCATGCTGCATGAAGAACTGCGATGAGCCCACCAGGGAGGCCTTCTTTGAGATGCTGGGGCCCGCCATCAAGGCCCTGGTCGCCGCGCGCATCGACAATATCATGCTGGCGGTGGACAGTAACGACTCTGAACTGATTATTCTGAACGCGGTTAACGCGCTGGCGGCCAAAGGCCTGGTGCTGCCGCTGGCGGAAGTGAAGAAAGCGGAATTTGCCTAGGTGGCTGAATAAAAAATGGCCCTGAGAGGGGCCGCGACTAACGCAACATGCACGACTAACATTAAGGAGAGCCGCGAATGAAGATAATTATAGCTGACGACGACGACGAACTCCGGGACCTGATCGAGATGGTTTTAAGTTCAGGCGGGTACCAGGTTTCCCCCTACCCCAACGGCAAAAAAGCCTGGGAAGCCCTTCAGAAGGACGGGGCGGACATGGCCGTGCTGGACATAAACATGCCGGAGATGGACGGCCTTGAACTGCTGGACCTGATAAGGGCGGATGAGCGCTTTAAAGAAATGCCGGTTATGATGCTTACGGCCAGAAAGACCCAGTCCGAACAGGCCCATGGCATGTCGCGCGGCGCCGACGCCTACATGACCAAGCCTTTCGATAACGACGACCTGTTAAAGCGCGTAAAGATGCTGGAGCAGGCTTTTCCCAAGAACGGCTGATATGAGATGAATACCAGCGGACCCCGGACTTACTTCATAATAACGGCGCTGTTGGCCGCGCTGTGCCCGCTACTGGCGGGCACAGCCGCCGCCGCGCCGGCAACCATGATAGTCCTATCCTCCGCCGCTTACGACGTGGCTAGTGAAACGGCGGGAGGAATAGCCACGGACCCGGATGAGAACGTGTATGTAACCGGGGTAAGTGACAATGGGGTTGGGGTTAAAGACATTCACTCCGTCAAGTACAGCAAATCACTGGTCCAGGGGCCGGTGAAGGTCTTTTCTAACGGCAATGGGGACAACCTGGCCAAAGGCATAGCGGTAGACGGTCTGGGCAATATCGTTATTGTTGGACGCGTTACCGCGCTGGCCCAGCAGGATTTTCTGGCCATAAAGTACAGCCCTAATTTCGCAGCTATGCTCTCCTCCGCCGTTTTTGACGGCGGTTTTTATGATGAGGCCGACGCTGTCGGGGTGGATAGCCAGAACAACATTTTTATAACCGGGTATTCAAGCGATGGTACTTCTTCAAACTTCTACACGATAAAGTATGGCCCAGCCCTTAACCAGATCGCCAGCGCTTTTTATGACGGCGGCAACATAGACCAGGCCGCGGCTATCGTCGTAGATCACTCCGACAATATAGTCGTGGCCGGATTTTCACGCATAGGTGCCACCAACGACTTCTTCGTGCGCAAATATAATAACAGTCTTAACACGCTGTATTCCGCTTCCTTCAACGGTGGCGGCGACGACCGGGCCACTGGGGTGGCGGTGGATTCAGCTGATAATATTATAGTGACAGGCCGCATATATGATGGTGTTGCCACTTATAATTACTGTACGCTCAAATACGACGCTTTCCTTAACTTCATCTCCTCCGCCGTGTATGACAGCGGCTCAGCGAACAATGATATCCCGGCAGGGGTGGCGGTCGACCAGGACGACAATATTATTGTTGCCGGCCAGTACGGAGCCGGCGGCATAACTGAGAACTATTTCACTATTAAATACGACAGGAATTTTATTGTAATTTCTTCCGCCATTTACGACGGAGGAAATACAGATAAACCGGCAGGCGTCGCAATAGACGCCTCAGGTAATACTCTGGTAACCGGGGCAAGTTATAACGGTGTAACATCCGACTATTTCACTATCAAGTACAATTCCTCTCCGAGGATAAAAGAAGTTTCTCCGCTTTTTATAGGCGAGACAGCCAACGTAACCATAAAGGGGAACGGCTTTCTCGACAGCAGTTCCGTTACTTTTCCCACTTCCGGCATTTCCACTGGCACCATTGCCTACATCCCCGGACAATTAACTGTGTCGGTCACGCTCTCCCCGTCCGTACTGTTGGGCCCTACCCCGATTACGGTGCTTAACGTGAACGGGGAGTCGGTTACAAACTCTGCGCTGGCGCTTACCCAGCTCAGAAGCGCTATAGGCGCCGGCGCCGCCGGTACGCTGACGGCCCAGACTACGGCGGGTCCTGTAAGCGTGAGTATTCCGGCCGGGACTTTCCCGGTAGGAGAAACTGTAACCATTTTTACTGTGCCTCCGGCCATTGGTGACGCGCGGCAGGTGGGCCAGGCCATTCAGCTTAATGTTTCGCCGGCCAATGTTCCGCTGCAGAATATAACGGTAAAGCTACCCTACCTGGTTTCAGACCTTGGCACCTACCCGGAAACCGGCTTGAGCATAGCTTACTTTGATTCTGTCCTCGGTTGGCAAAGCCTGCCCTCCTCGGTTAATACCACTCTTAAGACTGTAAGCGCGGCCGCCAAGCAGGCCGGCACTAAATACGCGGTGGTGAAAGTTAGCGAAGGCGTGGGTATTCCCACGCCCGGTACCCCGGGCTCCCTGGGTGGCGGCAAGGTTTATCCTAACCCCTACAGGCCAGGCAGCGGCGGCTATTTTGACCAGTCGGCCATGGGGGACGGCATAGTGTTTGCCGAGCTGGGCGCGGGACAGTCCGTAAAGCTGACCATTGTGGACGTAGCCGGCAGGCTGGTCTTTACCAAGTCCGGCATGGCGGACGCCGACGGCAAATTCTTCTGGAACGCAAAGACCGCTTCCGGCGGCATAGCCGCCAGCGGCGTGTACCTGTACTCCATAACCGGTGCTAAACCCCGCAAGGGCAAGTTCTCCATAATAAGGTAATGCTGGCAGACAAATGAGGCTCAACGCGCTAAAACTTACGGTCCTTGTGCTTGCGGCTTCGCTGCCGCTGCAGGGCACCCGCGCGTTTGCGGCCGGCACGTCCTCCGCCGCCTTTCTGCAGATAGGCTGGGGCGCGCGCGCCGCGGCCATGGGCGAGGCCGTAACCGCCGCCTCCGACGACGTGGACGGCATTTACTGGAACCCGGCAGGACTTAACGGCGTGAAACGGCTGCAGGAAGGGTTCACCCACAACAGCTGGCTGGACGGCATGAACTTCGAGAGCGCGGCCTTTGCGGTAAGGCGGGACACGGTATCCGTTATCGGCGCCGGCATAGGCTACCTGAACACAGGCGACATAGAGCGCGCCGACAAGTACGGCAACGCTTCCGGCTACTACAGCTCCAGCGACATGGCGCTGCTTTTCTCGTACGCCAGGGTCCTTAAGCCCAGGCTCTCCGCCGGCGCCACTTTCAAGATTATCAGCGAGAGGATAGAGGCCGCCAGCGCGCGCAGTTTTGCGCTGGACGCCGGAGCGCTTTACGATTATAAGCCGGGGCTCAGGCTCGGGGCGTCGCTCCGGAACCTTGGCACGGGGATAACGCTGGCCAAGACCCCGGGCCCGCTGCCGCTGGGACTCCGCGTGGGCGCGGCTTACCAGCTGAAGAAGGACCTGCTGCTGACCTCCGATATAAATATGGCCTTCGACGACTCGCTTAGCCTTCATTTCGGCGGGGAATACCTCTACCCGTCCCTGGTCAGGGGGCTGCGGCTGACGCTGCGGGCCGGCATAAAGACCTCCGCCATGAGTTATCTGGGCGCGCTCTCGGCGCTCTCTCTCGGGTTCGGCGCGGAGAAAGGCAGCCTGGGGATAGATTACGCTATGACCCCTTACGGCGAACTTGGTCTTACTCACAGGCTTAGCCTTAAGCTTAAATTCGACGCGGCCAGCAGCGAAAAAAGTACGGATATAATGGTGGAGAAGGACGGCATTAAGGTGAAAAGAAGCGCCGAGGACGTATACAGGGAGACCATGCAGTGGTTCTCGGAAAAGGCCGTCACGGAGAAACTTAATGCCCGGGAACAGGCGGACCTGCTCGGCAAGATAGTCGATAAATTCGGGCCTTTCGGCGTGGACGTCTCCGCCGCCAAGGCCAGGCTGGACAGGATAAAGAATGGCGGCAAGTAAACTCACCCTTCTGCTGCTGGCGGCAGCCCTGCTGCCGCTCTGCGCTCAGGCCCGCGCCGAGGACGCGCTGGACCGCGGGGGCAGGCTCTTTCTGCTAGGCAATTCAGCCGGCGCTCTTAATTATTTTTCGGCCGCGGCCGCCAAAAATCCGCTCGACCAGCGGGCGAAAGATCTTTTCTCCAACTGCCTCGTTATAAAGGCCAAGGAAGAACTGGCTGCCGGAAATTATACCGCCGGCAGGGCGGATCTGGAGAAAGCGCGGGGCCTTTTTCCTGACAGGCGGGATTTAAAGCTGCTGGGCCTGCTGGCGGAGCTGGAGCAGAACGCCCCTGCCGGGAACGTGGCGCTTTCTTCTGCCTCTCTGGACGCCTCGGCGGAAAAAGGCGCGGTGCTGGAATGTATTTTTGGCGGGTCTAAATGCGCCGGGGAGAAACACTTTGTGCATGTGGTGGTCGAAGGCGAGACTATGTCTACTATAGCGATAAAATACTTTAATACTATGGCGGCCTGGGAAAAGATTTGGGCGGCTAACCCCGGGGTAAGCAACCCGCACCGGCTTGAAAAGGGCACAAGGCTGATAATTCCCCTGCCCAAGTGAACGCTCGGGATCCGGCCCGAGGCAGCAGAACCGGAATGATATAAACGTTTCTTAGGAGGTTTTTAAAATGGACTTCGCAACATTGGCGGGACTTTTAATGGGTCTGTCCGCCGTCTCATACATCCTGGTGGACGCCGAGATCATTAACATCCTGCTGGACAAGGCGTCCCTGGCCTTTGTGGTCGGCGGCACGTTCTCCTCTACGCTAATGACTTACCCGTGGCGGGTGTTCAGAAAAATACCGAAAGGCTTTAAGCTGCTGATGTTCCCGCCCAAGCACATAGAAGCGGACGTTATAGTTAACCGCATGCACGAGCTGTCTATAGTGGCGCATCAGCGCGGCATTGACGCCCTGCCCGAGCAGCTGAAGAAGACCGACATGGACTTTATCAGGAACGGGGTGCGCATGCTGATGAACGAATGGACGGTGGAGGATATCGGCCGCCACCTCGAGACCGACATGCAGGGCACCATCGACCGGCACGGACAGATTCAGCGCATGTTTGAAACCATGGCCACTTACGCGCCGGTGTACGGCCTGCTCGGCACGCTGATAGGTGTGCTGGGCCTGCTGCGCTTCCTGGGCGACCCCAAGGGCATGGGCAACGCCATGGCCAAGGCTATCACCACCTTCTACGGCATCTTTTTCGCCAACTTCATCGCGCTGCCGGTAGCCGGAAAGCTGGAGGTTTATACGTCCCATGAAATGCTGCTCAAGCGCGTTATCACCGAGGGCATCCTCTGCATAAAGCAGGAGGTTAACCCGAACACCGTTCTTGAGAAGCTGGAAATGATCCTGGCCCAGTCGGTGAGGAAGAAGAGATAACCCGGGTAAAGCCCTATGCTTAAACCACGGGAAAAATCCAGGACAAAAGATGTCTGGCTGACGATGTACGCGGACCTAATCACCACGCTTACCATCTTCTTCATCCTGCTGTTTTATTCGGCCATGCTCCAGGCCAGAAAGACTATGTCCGACGAGGAGCAGGGCGACTATAACGCCGCCATAAGCGAAGCCGTTTACGACAAAGAAAATACCACGGAAAAAAAGGCCGAGGCCCGGGAAGAACAGATAGAGTCCGTGGAGGTTGAGGACGGGAAGACGATAAAGGATTTTGCCGGCGTAAAGGTAAGCCGCCGGGAGGTCATCATTACTTTGCCCGAAGCGCTGTTGTTTGAAAGCGGGCAGGCCAGGCTCAGCGAGGAGGCCAAGCCGTTGGTACGCAGAATTGGAAAGTTGCTGCTGCAGTACCCGGGCAAGATAGCGGTAGAGGGCCACACGGACGATATCCCTATAAACCAGGAAGCGCCAAAAGGCGCAAAAACCTGGGAGATAGCCCTGGCGCGCTCCTCCGGGTTGGGCCCGTATACTTCTAATTGGGAACTATCCGCCGCGCGGGCCCTGCAGGTGGTGCATTTGCTGACCAGGGAGAAGGTCGTCCCCGGAGACAAACTGGTGGCGCGGGCTTATGGCCCGTCCCAGCCGGTTGTCCTCAACGATACCGCGGAACACAGGGCTAAAAATCGTCGCATAGAGATAAAAGCGCAGCTTAAATAATGCCACACCTTAGAAAAAAACTTAATATAGGTGAAACGCAGATGCGTTACATGGTCCCGTACGTGGACATGATGACGACCCTTTGCATTTTTTTCCTGCTGCTCTACGGCCTCTTTATGGCCTACAAGACCGACAAGGAAACGGTAGAGGGCAAGTTGATGGGTTCGAAAGTTACCGCAAGCATAGAATCCGACCCGGTGCTGAAAGACGCTGCCAAGGTGGAAGTTACCAAGGATGCCATAAAAATCTCGCTGGAGAGTTCTATTATGTTTGGGCTTGGCTCGGCCAAACTAAGGCTCAGCACCTTTGCTCCGCTGTATAAGCTCGCCGAGCTGTTCCGCTCCCTTCCTCCGGAATATGGGGTGTTTGTGGAGGGGAACACGGATAACGAGCCGGTGTTTTACGGCGGGGATTACACTTCCAACTGGGAGCTGTCGCTTTACCGGGCGCTCAGCCTTATACAGCTGTTCACCGAACAGGGGAATACGCCGGACCGTTTTGTGGCGGCTGGCTATTCCGAGTACAACCCGCTTTATCCTAACGATACCCCGGAGCACCAGGCCGAAAACCGCCGGGTTGAGATAGTCATAAGGATAAGGAGCCGGACGGCTCCGGCCCTTCTTCCTGCTATAAAAGAAGCCCCGCAACCGGTCCCTCTGGACCCAACTTTTTAATTTTTCCGCAACAAATTTTATTCATGCCTTCTATTACAATATGGAAGGAGGAGCCGCATTGCTATGAGTTATTTAAACTATGTTGTGATTGTAGGCCTGGCGTCATTTTCGGCCGCGGTCGTATGCTGCGCCGCAATCTGGCTGATGGCGCCTTACCTGCTGGAGCGGGCGCGCCGGGGTGAGACAGTCCCCGGGCCGGAACTGCCGCAAACCGCCAAGGATAATGCGCCGTCCGGCCTGATCTTCGATTTCACCGTAGAGCAGATTCCCGCGCTGGCCGCCCTCCTGGAAAAGGAAGGCCCGGACGATACCGCGATAATACTGGCGCACTTGCCGTACGAATCCGCTCTCGCGCTGCTGGCAGCGCTGACCCCGGAAAAGCGCGTTAAAGTGCTGCTCAGCCTGGCTTCACCGCGGAAAGTGGACCCGCAGCTGGTCCGCGGCATAAAGGCGGAACTGGAAAACAGGCTTTGCGGAATGGTGGGCGGCGCGGCTAAAGCCGCCGCTTTTATGAAACCCCTTCCTTACAGCGAAAGGAAAGACCTTCTGAATAAAATTTCATCCCAGGACCCGGCGCGGGGCGGTGAGCTGCGCTCTTTTTTCATATTCGCGGAAGACCTGGCCTCCCTGTCGGAAACTGATCTCGGAGCGCTTGCGGATTCGATACCGCCTGAAAAAATGGCGACGTTCCTGCCCGGCCTGCCCGAGGGCGTAAAAACCAGGGTAAAGGAAAGATTGTCGGCTAAAGCCGTGCGGGCGCTTGAAAAAGCCGAGGAGGCCGCTTCTCCCGGACCGCAGGAAAAGGCCGCCGCGCTGGAAAACTTTATTGTTATAGCGGAGAAGCTGGCGGATAAAGGCTTGATTTCAAAGCCCGCGCCCGCCAAGGTAAATGTTAAAAAAACGGGCGTTCCGGTTCCTGCGGCGAAGGATGAATGGTGATACTATGTCTGAAGAAAACAATGACTCAATATTTTCCAGGCTAAAAAATTCTCTGGGGCAAGGACCCGCCCCGGAGAGTTCCACCGCTTTCCAGGCCTTGCCGGTTCAATTTTCCGATGACGGCAGGGTGACCGGACTTGAAGCCGCCGTGCGTGCGCTACAGTCCGAAATAGAAGTTTTGAAGAAGGGGACTCCTCCCGCGGCGGACGCCGGGCATGCCCCTCCGCCGCCTCCACCGGGCTGGGTTCCGGAGTTCGGCTCCAGGCTTGCCCGCGCCGAAGGTTTTATGGAGGAACTGCGCGGCCGCATAACCTCCGGGGAAGAAAACGCGAAGGCGCGCTCCGCGCAGGCCGTGTCTAAGGGCGACCTTAAGAACGTGGACCTGCGGATATCGGATATTTCCGAAGGCTTCCTGAGCCTGAAGCGCACTTTTGCCGGAGAGAGTGAGTTGGCGGCCAGACTGGAGAGCGCTGAAAACGGCCTTACCGAGGTGAAAACCCTGATTTCCACCCAGCAGGCGCTGGTCAGGCGCAATCTTGACGCGCTGGCTCCGCGGGAGGAAATAAACGCCCTGAAGGTAAACTCCGCCGCTTCCGTGGCCGCGCTCGAAGAAGTTAAACATGAAATGGCCCGGTATTCCGAGGAGTTTTCGGGCGTAGAGCACGAATGCCGGAAAGCGCTTGGCGAGATGCAGGGCTACGTTAAGAGCGCGGAGCGAAAGCCGCTGGCGGAGCAGTTTGACGAATTTTTAAAAGATTCCGTAGCGCGGATGAACGCCAAGCTTTCCGAAGTTGAAACGGCTATGCACGCCGGGCTCTCGGAACTGGCCAGCAGGCTTACCGCCAACGAGATTCTGTATAAGAAAATATTCACGGAAGCGGAAGACCGCGTGAAGAAGAGCGTGGCGCCCGAACTTAAGGCTCTGGAAGGTGAAACCAAAGTTCTGCGCGAGCGCGTGGCCTGGCTTACGGACGAGTATAAGATTGTAATGGAGCGCAAGATGCGCGCTCTTGAGGGGAAGTATTCCGCTTTCGAAGCGATTTCCAAGCGCATGGATTCCATCAGCGATGAACTTGAAAGGAAAATAAAATAGTTTTTAAAAGCCGGGTCAGCGTAGTTGGGCTTTTACCTTGCCCAGGTCCTTAATGAAGTCCGGGTTCTTCTTCATCTCCGCGTAGATCTCTGAGCCCAGCAGCTTGCCGGCCTCTATGTCCGAGGGATGGTGCACGCCGCCTATGACGCGGTTGAGGGCGTCCCGATCGCCGCGGGCAATGAACTCGGCAGCGCGCTCGGGCGCCAGGTCTGAAAGCAGCAGGGCGTAAACGCGCGACAGGACGGCATGGCCGCTTGGATAGGCATTTTCGGGAATACGGCCCAGGCAGGGCTCAAGTTCGCCGTTCTCCAGGAAGGGGCGCGGGCGCGGGTAGCGGTCCTTTTCGGCGGATACTATTTTGTCCGTGTCGAAAAATACTCTAAAGAGCAGCGTCTTGGCTTCGGGCGACTCCGGCTCTGGAAACGGCTTCAGGTCGCCGAAAAATTCCTCAAACGAGGCGTCTTTCTGGGCCACGGCCGCGCGGCAGTCGGCCTCGCTGCGCCTGGCCTGCCAATCCAGCAGCGTCTTCATGTCGGCCTTGTCCTCCGGGGAGCCGGGCGCGGGGGGAGGCGGCAGGGTAAGAGCGGGGGCCTTGGCCGAAACATAATGGTGGTCAGGGCCGAAGGTCTTGTAGAGCGACATTACTGCGCCCTCGCAGCCCGAAAGCAGTACCGCGGCGGCAGGAATAAGTATAAGATTGGCTAATTTCATTCTTCAATTTTACTAAATAAAAACGCAGCCCTGGCTGTGACTGCCGGCCTTCCTGCGTACGGCGCCTCTCCGGGCAGGCCCGGAGTTTTTCGGTGGCCTGCTCGTACTTGGCCTTATTCCCGGCCACCGCATCGGAGTCCTTCTGCGTCAGGTCGGAAATATGTTGGATAATGCCGATGGGACCTTTAATAGCCTGATTATAGTTAGAGGCCGGGAGGTATGGCCCTGCCGCGCGGAGAGTTGCTGGTGAAGATAGTCTGAACGTTTTTTGTGGAAATATATTTTTTATTCAGGCGGCGCCCGCACGCGGCGCAGGGCTTGTTATGGTTTTACGGAATAAGTGGTTATATCCTGGAACAGCACGGTCATTCCGGAATAACCGCCTTTCTCGTCGGTAATCGGTACGGTTGAATAACCCACTACCATTTCGGAGCCATTGATTTTTATTTTCTCCTGGGCGCGCGGAACGGCCTGCCCGCTTTCGGAGAGGGCTTTCAGCAGCGTGAAAAAATCCGGCAGCTGCGTCTGAAGTTCGGCGAGCGGCCGCTTTGGGTCCTGCAGGCCGTTCTTCTCTATTTTAAGTATCTGGGCCGCGCGCCTGTTGATTATCGGTATGTTCTTTTCTTTGTCTATCACCACCAGCCCGGCGCTCAGGCTGTCCACTATGGATTTCAGGTACGCGCGGCTTTCTTCTATATCTTTTATCAGCCCGACGCTCTCAAAGGCCGCGCCGAGTTCCCGGCCCAGCATCGAGGTCAGCTCAAGGTCGGACTGGGTGAAAATTCCGCCCTTTTTGTTTACAAATTCCAATACGCCTACTATTTCTCCTTTTGAAAAAATAGGGGTCGCTATTATGGTCTTGGTCCTGATGCCTGTTACCAAGTCGGCTGCCCGGGAGAACCTGGGGTCGGAGGCGGTGTCGTCTACCTTAATCGCCTCCCTGTGGCTGGCTACCCAGCCGACTATTCCCTTTCCGAACTCATAGTCCAGCTGCCGGAGCCTCTCAAGATCAGCCCCAAACGCCGCAATCGGTGTCAGCTTGTCTCCGGGGTAGATCTTAAAGACGGTTCCGCCCTCGGTGCTGAGGACCTTGGAAAGCTGTTCTAAAATTATCCGGCTGATTTCAGTCTCGTCGTGAACATAATGTATTTTCTTCAGTACATCGCTTAATACCTGATAATGAAATAGTCCGAGTGCCATGGTTTCCCCTTGAAGCAGAATGTGTATTTAAGGAGTCGGTCTCCGTTCTTTGCTTCCTCAATATAATTATATTCTATTTATCCGCGCCAGGCTGAAATACGAAGACTATGCGTGAAATTTGTGTGAAATAATAGCGGGATAAGGTTTTGCGTACAATATGTTCTCTATTGACACTCCCAATGAAAAATAGGTTATATGTAGTGGTAATTGATTTTCAGTAATATCCTTAAGGAGAAAACACATGCCCGCAGCTAAAGCTAACTCGAAGTTCATGGCCCCCGTCACCCCTAACGACACCCTTGCCGCGATAGTCGGCGCCAAGCCGATCCCCCGCACCGAGATCGTTAAGAAGATCTGGGTCTACATAAAGAAGAACAACCTCCAGGACAAGAAGAACAAGCGCAACATCAACGCCGATGCCAAGCTTCTTCCTCTGTTCGCCAACAAGAAGCAGGTCACTATGTTTGACCTGGCCACCATCATCAGCAAGAACGTAAAGAAATAACTGGTTGTCTTACTTAGGCGCCGCCCGCTTCAAACCGGGCGGCGTTTTTATTTGTGTCCACAATCTATTCAGAAATCTATATATTCCATAGGCTCAACCTTGTTTGCAACGGTACAGAGCAACGGTTAGCTTAGCGGGGCGTGTTGAA
>JBBRDG010000017.1:0-39895 GCA_038204165.1 Elusimicrobiales bacterium | reverse complement strand
CCGTCGGCGTTGTCGCGCACGGCCTCCACGGCGTTCTTGACCAGGTTGAAGTAGGCCTGCTGCAGGTCCGGGCGCGAAGCCTCCACGGCGGCGGCGCTCTTCAGGTCATAAAGCTTTTCAAACTTCACCCCCCGCGACTGCGGCGAGAACGCAACAATGGCCAGCAGCGTGTTAAAAAACTCGGCCAGTCTGATCCGCTCGACCTTGGCCTCCTGGGACTTACCGAATTTGGTAATCCCGTTAATGGATTCGGCCATATTACTGACCACTTCGCTGAGGTCTTTCAGGGTCGCAATGTCTTCCGGCCCCTTTGTTTTAATCATTTCCAGCTGGATATAGCCGGAGATAGAAGAAATTGGCCCGCGCAGGTCGTGGGCAATGCGGTGCGCCAGTACGCCTATCTGGCTGGTGGCGTTCAATTCGGAGAACTTAGTAAGCATGATTTCTTTCTCGGTCGACTCGCGTTCAAGGCTGGAGCGGAGATTAACCACCACCAAGCCCGTCACGTAGCGGGTCAGCAGGATAAAGACGAGGATAGCCGAAACGATGAGCATTGTGAGCAGCCTGGACTGGTAAACAGCGGAGCTGACGCCGCTCCAGGGCTGGATAAACCCGTAGGCCTCGGCCATTACGATCCCGGAATAAGACAGCACGGCCAGCGGGGTGCCGAAGCGGTCCGGCACGCCGTAGATCACCGCCGAGGCCAGGATCCAGAAGTAGAAGAAAACGAACGGCGACATAAGGCCGCCGGTAAAATGGATCATGAAACCCAGGATAAGAATATTCACCAGCACCAGTCCCTCAAACACTTCCTGGCGGTCGGAGATCCTGTCGTAGAAAACAAAAGCGGCGAAATGAATTAAAGAAGAAACGGCGGCAGCCCGGCAGAAGCCGATGTGGAACGGAAACCCCGGGAGCAGGCAGAGCGAAGCAGCCACGGCGGTAGTTGCGGAAATTATTAACAGACTGGCCCGGATGGAATTCCGGGACTGGACCTCTGAACCGCGCAGATAGGCCGTCTTCATATTCCAGCTCCTTCAAAGTCGGCCTGCCAGTAGCGGATAAAAGTCGGCACCACCAGCATCATCAGCGAATAGCCGAAAATTATTTCCCAGGGCATGTTAAAGAAAGGGATCAGACCCCAGTTCCAGGTCAGGATGTCCTGCCGGTAGCTCCATACGCCCAGCTTCGCGCCGACGGTCTCCATCGGCAGCGCCACCATGGCGGCCGCGATAATGTCGAAGAGGAAGATCCTTTTGTCGTGCTGCCTTAAAGCCGGCAGGCGGAGAAAAAGACAGTACATTTTCTCGGACAGGAAGGTTATAAGTGGCAGCATCACCATCCAGCCGCAGACCACGGCCACGGGCGCGTCCCGGTAGAACTTAATCACAAAGTTATAGTCCCACAGCGGCTCGGTGGCCACCTCCCAGAAGACGCCCACGATGGCGGCCGCTATCATGTCGCCCAGCACGTTCCTCCTGGTGTATTTTTTAAGCAGCCACCAGACTACGGGGACCTGCAGGAAGCCCCAGGTCTCGAGCAGGATCATTTTCATTTGCGGGCCGCCCTCTTAATGAAGAAAAACTCGAAAGCGTGCATCATCAGCACCACAAAAAGCGGCGGAAACCAGTAGTACAACAGCGGTTCCTCTATCGGCACGCCGAAAAACATCGGCCCTAGAACACGGTTGGGATTCCAGATCCAGTGCCCGCGGGAAACCGAAAAGATTTCGGCGCAGATCATCAGCGCTTCAAAAGTGGCTATCATCGCCAGCGCGGCCTTCCAATTAACGCGCTGCCGGGCTGCCTTATAAAGCGGGATTAGAATAAAAACAAAAGGCGCGGCCAGGATTACGCTGGCAGGCCATTTTTTCTGGGCCGTCGCGTCCTGTTTCTTCTTGTCCTCTTCGCTGAGCAGCTCGTTGTTTTCAGGCATTTTTTTCAAGAAACCGGCGGTAAGTCAGATAGAGGGCCAGGCAGAACGGCGTAGCTCCGAACCAGAACACGAATTCCTCCACCGGGGCCGAACCTATCCAAAATCCAAGCAGGCGGTCTATTTTCTGGGAAAAGAACCATACGTCGAACTTCAGGAACAGGTATTCCATAACCACCGAAACCGCGGCCATAATGCCGGTAGTAAGCCAGAAAGCTTTCCGAGTCTCGGGATTGAGTTTACCGTAAAAGAAAACAAGAAAAAGCGTTACGGGGACCCAGAAAAGAACGGTGTAAATTATAAAGTAAAGCGGCATAACTTGATTCAGAGCATAACGCGGCCCGCAAATTCACAAGAAAACGCGTAAAAAACAGCCGCGCAATAAACACGGCCGCCCGAACCCGGAAAAGCCTCCCCCCACTAAAGGAAAAGAGTACCTAATTCAGGTTCGGGATTATATACCCTTTTCATGGTATATGGCTTTTAAGGCTTGGCGAGCCCTTCGCGGATGGCGTAGCGGACCAGGTCGGTCTGTTTGTGGATGTCCAGCTTGCGCGCTATGTTGCGCCTGTGGACGTGGATGGTGCTTTCGGAAATGGACAGTTTGATGGCCACCTGCTTGTTCCCCAGGCCTTCCGCGAGGAGCCGCACAACGTCGGTCTCCTTTGCGGTAAGACCGGAGTTTCGGAGCTTCTTAGCCGCGGCCAGCGGGGAGCGGTGTCCGGAAGAGGCGAGCAGTTCGGAAACGGAAGGGCTTAAATAATATTGACCGCGGTGCACTACGCGCAGCGCGCGGGCTATCTCCTCGGCCGCGCTTTCCTTTACCAGGTAGCCTCTCGCGCCGGCCCGCAGGGCTTTTTCTACCGTAGGCCGGTCGTCGTGCATGCTCAGCATGATCACCCTGGCCCCGGGGTCCTCAAGCAGCAGCCTGGCCAGCGCCTCCATCCCGTTCAGCACAGGCATAGAAATATCGAACACGTAAACGTCTGCCGGGAATTTGCGCGCCAGGGCAAGCGCCCGGCGGCCGTCTCTGGCCTCCCCGCAGACCACTATATCCGGGGCCGTTTTTTTGAGCACGGACTTAAGTCCTTCAATCACCACCGTGTGGTCGTCGGCCAATAAAACGCGGATCTGGGCGGGCAGGGTCACAGCGCGGCCCCCGTCTCATATACTAATGGCAGTTCGGCCTTAATCATTGTGCCCGCTCCCGGCTTTGAATACACCGAGAAATAGCCGCCCGCGGCCGCCGCCGCCTCGGCCATAATCTTGAGCCCCAGGCTGTTCTTTTTATTCTTCACCCTCGCCATATTGAAACCGCGCCCGTCGTCGCGCACGGCGAGCTTCATCCAGCCGTTCTCGCTGCCGACCGAAAATTCAAGTTTTTTAGCCCCGGAATGCTTCTCCGCGTTCGTCAGGACCTCCCGGGCCAGGCGGTAAAGCACTATGGCCAGCGGGTTCTCCCTCGGTCTCTCGTCTTCGGGCAGCCGGATGTCGGCCAGCACGCGGATCTTCGAGCGGCCCGCGAAACCGTCCAGCAGTTCACGGAGCACGGCGTCCAGCCCCGATATGGCCAGCGCCGGGGGCCAGCTCTCTACACAGGCCCCTTTAACGCCCGAAGTCATTTTTTTAAGAAGTTTAGCCGCCTGCGCTATACTGGCGAGGGCCCGCCGGCTTTCGCCCAGCCGGACCTCTTCCGCCACTACCAGCAGCGCGGAAGAAAGCCCCACCTGCATGGCGCCGATGGCGTCGTGCAGGGAAGCCGCCAGCCTCTTTTTTTCCGCCTCGCGGGCCAGCATGATACGCCCCGCCACCAACCGCCCTTCCTCTTCCAGCCGCCGGCGCTGCGTGACGTCGCGCTCGATCAGAATGCCGTAGAGCACGGAGCCGACGCTCACGTTGCGGGCGGTAACCTCGGTTATAAGCGGGGCCCCGTCCCTGCGCTTCTGGCGCACTTCAAAAACCGCGCTATCTCCGCTGTTAGCCAGAACCAGCCGGCCCCGGTTCAAAGACGCGCCAAGCACCGACACTGGCTTGCCGAGGAGCTCTTCCCTGGAATAGCCGTGCAATACCAGCGCGGCGGTATTGGCGTCCCTTATCACCGGCACCCCGCCGCGCGGCAGTTCCAGCACCAGCAGCGAATCCCGGGCCTGCTCAAAGAACACCCGGTATAAACCGGTGTTCTCGTGCGGGGTCCGGTCAGGCCCGCCCGGCTTCCGGACGGTTTGCTCATGCTGCCGGCCGCAGCCGGAGGTCTTTTTCATACCTCGATATTCTGGCATAAGGACCCGAGGCAAAACAATAGTCCGCCGCTGCGGCAGGCGAAAAACCTCCGCCAAAATTTTATAGTATAATCGTGTAACAGAAAGCTGATCCCTGGCGCCGCATCTATTGAATAAGGACCCTTTCATGAAACCGCTGCAGGTACTTTTGATTGAAGACAACCCGGGCGACGCGGAATTAACGCGGCAGTCTCTAGCCGTCTCCAAACTCCCCATAAACCTTACCGTCCTGGACGACGGGGAGAAAGCTCTTCAATACCTGAGGAAATCCCCTCCCTACCAGAAAGCCGACAGGCCCGACCTGCTCCTGCTGGACCTGAACCTGCCAAAATTATCCGGCGGCGAAGTGCTGCGCGAAATCAAGACCGACAAGCACCTGAAAAGCCTGCCCGTAATCGTGCTGACCTCCTCCGAAGAGGAGATGGAGATCTCCAAGTGCTACCACGCCGGCGCCAACTGCTATATCGTCAAGCCCGTGGATTTCGATTCCTTTATGAACGTGGTAAAAATGATAGAGACGTTCTGGTTCTCGGTAGTGAAGCTCGGCCGCTCCCAGAAGGCAAACCCTGGCGCCAGGCCCGCCGGCAGATAAAGGTGAACGAATGAAAAAGTTCTGTCTGTCCCCGCTGTTCGCCCTTATCGCCGTAAGCCCCGCTTTCGCGGCCGCCACTGGCGACCTGGACTTCTACGACTTCGAACGCGCCTCCCTCGAGGACACTCTCAACATCAAGACCGCGGTAGCCTCGCGCCTGGATTTCACCGCCCGCGAAGCCCCCGGCATTGTCACCGTGATCACCCGGGAAGAGATCATTAATTCCGGAGCCCGAAGCCTCATGGGCGTACTGCGGCTGGTGCCCGGGCTCGACTTCGGCGTGGATGTGGAAAGCAACCTCGGGCTTGGCGTCCGGGGCAACTGGGCGCACGAAGGCAAGCTCCTGGTGATGGTAGACGGCCAGCGCTACAACGAGTCCTTTTTCGGCACCGCGCAGCTCGAACGCATCTCCCCGGAGCAGGTGGAGAGGATAGAGATCATCCGCGGCCCCGGCTCCGTGATCTACGGCGGCTTCGCCGAACTCGGCGTGATCAATATAACAACCAGGGGCGCCAAAAACATAAACGGTACCGAAGCCGCGCTGGCCGGCGGCTACATGACTAAAACCTACGGCAACAAGAGCGCGAACCTCGCTTTCGGTAAAACTTTCGAGGACTTCGAGCTTTCCTCCCAGTTCTACGCGGCCGACATGAACCGCAGCGACCGGCGCTTTACCGACTTCTCCGGCGGCAGCTATTCGATGAAACACGCCTCGGAAATACATTCCAGGAACCTGAATATCGGCCTTAAAAACCAGGGGGTCAACGTGCGGCTGATCGCCGACCTTTACCGCGCCACGCAGCAGGACGGCTATACCGACTCCATCCTGCCGCGCCCGCTGGACAGAAGTTTTAACGCCTACTTTGCGGAAATTAACCGTAAGTTCGCTCTGGGCGAAAAATTGACAGTCACGCCGGCCTTAAATTACAGCTACCAGCAGCCGTATAACGGTTATGACGCTGTATTCTACCCGAGGGATAAATCCAGCTACTTCGCCAAGGCGACGGTGACCGCGGACTATGCCGCCTCCGACAGGGCCAAGCTTTCCGGCGGCGCGGAGTTTTCGCAGGATAAGGCCGTGCTGGCGAATACTACTCCCGCCCTGTGGTACTTTAAGGGCGGTAAAAAGAGCGTCAGCTACGACAATGCGGCCGTCTTCATGGAAGGCGTCGCGGAATATCCGCTGGGCATGCTCTCGGCCGGGGCACGGTACGACAAGAACGAGGGGTTCGCCCCGGCCTTCTCCCCCAGGCTGGCCTGGACCAAAGTTTTCGAACGCCTCAATATGAAGGCTATCTTCAGCCGGGCTTTCAGGGCGCCGGGGATAGACAACCTGGCAGCCAACCAGAACCTTAAGCCGGAAAAGACCACCGTAGTGGAATTAGAAACCGGTTACAAGTTCACGGACGACTTCTTCTTTTCCGCCAACGTCTATGCCATGAGGATAACAGACCCGATAGTTTTCAACGTCGACGCGACCACCCTGGACCAGACCTACAACAATTACGGGCCTACCGGCACACAAGGGGCGGAGTTCACGGCGCGCCTGAAAAAGAACTGGGGATACAGCGACCTTACCTATTCTTATTACATGGCGCCGGACAACAATGTGGCCGCCTACAAAGCGGGGGCAGCCGGAAATTCCATGCTGGCCTTCGCGCGCAGCAAGTTCACGCTTAATTCAAGCGTTAAGATTTGTAAAGACATCCTGGTGAACCCGTCCGCGGTATATTATGCGGACAGGCGCGGTTATTACGCGCCCGGCCTGATCAAGAAGTTTGACAACCTGCTGCTGGCGAACGTTAATCTGGTGTTCAAGGGGCTCCTTAACGGCAGGCTGGAAGCGGCCCTCGGAGTCTTCGACCTCTTCAACTCCGGGTACAGTTTCCTCCAGCCTTATAACGGCGGGCACGCCCCCCTGCCGGGCACCTCCAGGGAAGTAAGGACCCGGCTGGCCTATAAATTTTAAGGATGAAACTTAACGCTAAAACATTTTTCCCGCTTAAAAGCGCGGTATTACTGCTGGGCCTCTGCGTCTCTGCCCCGGCAGAGTGCGCCGCGCAGGAAGCGGCCGCCGTGCTCGCCAAAGGCTCCGGGCTCTACTTCGAAACCTTCCTTTCTTTCCAAAAGGCACTCGGCCGCCCCGTCTCCACGTTCGACCTGGCGGCAGAGAAACCGACCCTGCCACGGGGGTTAAAAGCCGCCGTAGCCTTCGGTTCGAAGGCGGCCGCCTACGGCTATCCTGCCGGCACAAAAGTTATATACCTGCTGGCGCCCGGTTACATCCCAGCCGCCAATAGCAGGGCCACCGGCATTTCAGCGCTGCCCGAGCCTACCCAGGTCATAGAGGTTTACAAGAAGCTGCAGCCCGGGCTGAAACGGCTCGGAGTTCTTACAGCCAAGGCCAACCAACCCTACCTGGCGGAATTGACCGCCGCGGCTAAAGCGCGCGGCCTTGAGCTTTTTACCGTGGAGCTGCGCGGACCGCAGGAATTCCCAGCCAGACTGCGGGACCTGGCGGGACGTGTCGACGCTTTCTGGCTCCTGCCGGAGCCCATCCTGATAAACAAAACCTCGCTGATGGTCCTGGCTGAATTTTCCTGTTCCACCAAGGTACCTTTCTACGCGCCGTCCGCGGGCCTCACCGAGCTTGGCGCAGCCGCTTCCTTTGCCCCTAACTTCACCGAGACTGGCCTCACGGCCGCGGCCGAGCTCGACAAGGCCCTTTCCGGCCAGGCGCTGCCGGCCACTATCTACGTTCAGCGCTCCGAGCTTACGCTTAACGAGCCCTTTATTAAAAAATGCGGCCTGCCGGTGGTTCTTCCGGCGGCTCCGGAGAGGGCCAAGTGAAGATACGGGTCAAACTGCTCCTTTTCCTCTTCCCCACGCTCCTGCTTAGCGGGCTGATAATCAATTACCTTACCGGGCGGGCGGTCTGCACCACCCTGAACGCCGACACCGCCGCAAGAATAGAAGCGGGCGCCAAAAGGCTTATGGAAGCTTCTGCTCCCGATTTTGCCAAACCGCAGGAGAACAAGCTGCTGCCTTTCCTCTTTTCCCTGGCCACCGAGCTTAACGCGCTGCGCGTCTGCTTCGCGGACCCGGCCGGCAACATCCTTGCCCACACCGACGTTACCCAACTGGGCAGGAGCCTGCCGGAAACCTATTCCAGAAAGTTCCTCTCCGGCGCCGGCGGCTACGAGATAGCGCAGCACGACGCCGCAGGCTTCATGACAGTCTACGTCCCGGTCACCGCGGCGAAAACCGAAACTCCCGAGGAACTGGCGTTGCGCGGCCCCCGCACAGGCGCCCTGAACCTGGGATACCTGGTGGTGGACGTTCCGCTTAAAGATTCCATCGTAACGGAGCAGGATATCGCCAGGAAGAACGCGGCGATCCTGGCGGCGGTCTACACCGCTATCCTGCTGATGGCGTTCTTCCTGACCGGCCTGGCGCTGCGGCCGATCCGCAGGCTGATGGACGGCACCCGCCGCATAGGCCTGGGCGATTACGGCGCCAGGATCCCGGTTTCTTCGCGTGACGAGTTCGGCGACCTGGCCCGCAGCTTTAACGAAATGTCGAGCACGCTTTCCGGCACCATCGTTTCAAAGAACTACCTGGACGCCATCGTGGACAACATGCTGGACGCGCTGGTGGTTACGGACCTGGACGGCGTGATCCAAAGGGTTAACAGCGCCGCCCGGACCTCGCTCGGGCGCGCCAGGCTGGAAGGCGCGGGCGTGCTGGAGCTTTTTCCGTGGGAAAGCCGGGGCCACGACGGCTGGTTGGGCCTGCTCAGGACAAAAGGCGAACTGCGCGATCACGAAGCCGTCCTTGCCGCCGGCCCGGGCGCGCTGATCCAGACCCAGGTTTCGGCTTCGTTCATAAAGAACAACTCTGGCGAGAGGTCCGGCATCGTGGTCATCATCCGCGACATCACCTTCCGGAAGAAATACGAGGCGGAAATGGCGCGGTCCAACGAGGACCTGCAGCGCTTCGCCTTCGTGGCTTCACACGACCTGCAGGAGCCGCTGCGCACTATTTCCAATTACATCCAGCTGCTGGAAAGCAAGTACAGAACCGTGCTTGGCGCCGAAGCCGGGAAGCACGCCGATTTCATTACCGGCGCCGTCTCCCGCATGCGCAGCCTGGTACGCGACCTGCTGGACTATTCCAAGATCAACGCCGCGCTGAATCTTCAAAAAGTGGACTCCGAAGAAGCCCTGGATTACGTGCTGGCCATCCTGCAGGACAGTATTTCTTCCTCGGGGGCCGTTATAGAGCGTGACGAACTCCCGAGCCTCCGGGCAGACAGGGGCCACCTGGAGCGGCTCCTGCAGAATCTGGTCAGCAACGCCATAAAATTCCGCGGCGACACCCCCCCGCTGGTGCGCATAAGCGCCGAGCAGGGCCCTGCCGGCTGCACCTTCCACGTAAGGGATAACGGAATAGGGATAGAGGAAAAGTACGGCGCTAAACTTTTCAAGCTTTTCGGCAGGTTGCACGGCGGAGGTGTGGACGGCGCCGGCATCGGCCTGGCTTCCTGCAAAAAGATAGTGGACTACTACGGCGGCAAGATCTGGTTCGACTCCGAACCCGGGAAAGGCTCGTCGTTCTTCTTCACGATTCCCGTCCAGCCCGACAAGGCGTAAAGCCCCCTAAGCCGGCTAAAACAAAAGCCCCGCGCCCGTAAAAAGGCGCGGGGCTTTAAAATTTCACTCGCCCTATTTTTCCAGATTAAGAAACTTAAGCGCGCGGTCCAGGTCGCGGCAGAAACCCGTCCTCAGAAGTGCGGCGGGGCGGCCCAGCGCGGCTTCCAGTCCGGCGTCGTAACCCAGGCTCGCGGCGGCGCCTGAACCTTTCGGCCCGCGGCCCATGTTCTCCACCACGCCGAGCACCGGCGCTTTCAACGAGCGGTAAAGCGCCAGCGAGCGCTCCAGCACGTCGCGGGCTATTACGGAAGGCGTGGTAACGGCCAGCACCTCGGCCCGTTTGGCAAAGCGCATTACGTCGAGCGCGGCGTCGTTTATGCCGGGCGGCATGTCCAGTACCAGAAAATCCAGTTCCCCCCACTGCGTTATAGCCAGCAGTTCAATAATAGCGTCCGAGACGTTAGCGCCCCTGAGCGGCACGGCCTTGTTCTCCGAGAAGAAGACCAGCGACATGAATTTAACGCCCTCATAAACTGGCGGCTCCAGACCTTTCTCTTCTTTGGGAAAAAGCCCGCTGGCGCCGAGTATAATATGGTCGGAGGCGCCGGCGAAGTCCAGGTCGAACAGGCCGGTCTTATAGCCTTTTTTAGCGAGCAGCAGCGCCAGGGTGCAGGCGGTAACGCTCTTGCCTATGCCGCCCTTCCAGCCGGTAACGGCTATAATGCGCTTTACGTTCTTAAGCCTTTCTTCTATTACGGAAGGGCGCGGGTCTATACTGGTCATTTCTCGCCCTTGATATAGGAAATGCTTACGCCGCGGCCTTTGATTATCTCGAAATCCGGGCTCTTGCAGCCGGGGCATTTCAGGAAAGTATGCGCCATCTCCGGCACAAAATGGATGAACTCGGCCTCATCCTTGGTTTTCCTAAGGCCCTTCAGCGGGAATTCGTTAGCGCAGACCTTGCAGCGGAAGGCCGCGGGCTCGGTGATGATCTTGAATTTACAGGCCTTGGCCGCCGGGAACTGCTTGCGCAGTTCGTCCAGGGCAAAAGTAAAGATCTCTTTATCTATCGCCTGCAGCTCGCCAAAGACAACGCCGGCCTCTTTAAGCCTCTTCAGCTTTTGAACGCCGGAGTGTTCCACCACGGTCTTTATGACTGATTCTGCCAGTGCCCATTCATGCATACCTCAATTATACAAAAGCCCGACGTTACCATAAAGGCAATAAAAAACCCGGCCATAGCCGGGTTTTTCAGTTGGCAAGACCAGCCTACATGCCAAGCCCGGGCAGACCGCCCAGCGCGCTCATCTTCTGCGCGGCGGCCTTCTGGCTCTCGCGCACCGCGCGGTTCACAGTTTCCGTCAGCGAGGCTTCCAGCTTCGCCTTATCCACAGTGGCCAGGTCGCACTTGAGCTCTACGCTCTTTATCTCCTGGGAGCCGGTGATGCCGACCTTTACCAGGCTGTCCTCGCTGGCCAGCATCAGCGAATCCAGTTCCTTCTTGATCTCGTCCATCTTCCGTTTCATTTCCCAAAGCTGCTTCATTTTGTCCAACATAAGTTCTCCTTAATTGGGGACAGCGCCCTATTTACCATGCCGCTGTCACCTGTGTTTATTTATAAATCCTCGTATTATCTTGTTTATTAATAGGGCGCTGTCCCTATTTTACTGCTAATTTTTTTATTTTTATCGCAAAGGCTGCAAAGATAAGAGTCATAAAAGGGCTTACATAATTGAAGACGGCGTAAGGCAGGTAGGAGAGCGTGCTCACGCCCAGCACGCTCGCCTGGTAGGCGCCGCAGGTATTCCACGGCACCAGCGCCGAAGTTACCGTCCCGGAATCCTCGAGCGTGCGGCTCAGGTTCTCCGGCGCTAGCCCCTTGTCTCTGAAAGGCTCGGCGAACATCCTGCCTGGCACAACAATGGCCAGGTACTGATCTGAAGCTGTAAGGTTTACGGCTATGCAGCTGGCCACCGTGCTGGCAAACAGCCCAAAAACGGAGTTGGCGGCCTTGAGAAGCGTGGAACTAATTTTGTGCAGCGCCCCTATAGCTTCCATCACCCCGCCAAAGAACATGGCGCAGATGATAAGCCAGACGGTGTCCAGCATCCCCTTCATGCCTTTCGAGGCGAACAGGTCATTGAGACCTGCGTCCGGAGTGGCTATGGCGACCTTGGCTGTCATCGCGTTCATCACGCCTTTATAAGCCGACAGGAAATCCAGCTGCTCCGCGCCGCCCAGCTTGGCCACTACCTGCGGCTGAAAGATGAGCGCGAAGACGCCGCCGAGCAGCGTGCCTATGATAAGGGCCACCAGGGGCTGGGTTTTGCGGACTATCATGAGAATGACCAGCGCTGGTACCGCGAACAGCCACGGGGTCACGGTAAAGACCGACGTTATGGCGGCCAGCACGCTGCTGTCATTAGCGGCGCCGTGCGGCGTTATAGTAAAACCCATCGCAATGAAGGCGAGCATCGTTATGATATAGGTGGGAATAGTGGTAATAGTCATATACCGCACATGCGTAAAGAGGTCGGTGCCGGCCATGGCCGGCGCCAGGTTGGTGGTGTCGGATAACGGCGAGAGCTTGTCGCCGAAATACGCGCCGGAGATTACCGCGCCGGCCACCATGGCCTCCGGAACGCCTATAGTCTTACCGATGCCTATCAATGCCACGCCCACGGTGGCGGAAGTGGACCAGCTGCTGCCCGTAGCCAGAGAAACTACCGAACAGATAAGAAGAGTAGCCGGCAGGAAGATGGAAGGATTCAGTATCTTCAGACCGTAATAGATCATCGACGGGATTATGCCGCTGACCAGCCAGGCTCCGGACAGCGCCCCGACCATGAGCAGTATCAGAATGGCCCCGGTGGTGGACTTCAGATTCTCCGCCACGTGGCTGAGCATGCTGTCGTAGGTCACCTTGTGGGAAAAGCCCACCAGCGCGGCTATAGCGCCGCCCAGCAGCAGGATGAACTGGTTCGAGCCGCCCACGGCATTGTCGCCGTAAACGTGAACGTTATAGGCCAGCATTGTCACCACGGCCGCCACCGGAAAAAGCGCGGACCAAAGCTTGATGTCTTTATATGTATGCTGGCCGGGGATCATAGTCTCCTTAAAAAACTAATTACCTATCTTATTAAAATACGCGGCCAGTTTTGAAGCGGTTTCTTCCGCTTCCGGGGAAAGGCCTTCCTTATAATCTAGGGACTTCGCCTGCACGCCCACCACCACAAGTTCCGCTCCGGTGTCCTCTTTCACTATGGAAAAAGTAACGGACAGCGGAAAACTGTGCGTGGAAAGGACGGTCTGCTGGTTGATGGCCTCCAGCGGGATCACGCGGACTTCCCCCGCCCTGCCCTGGAAGTGGGCAGCGTCTATCAGGATCACTTTGTCGGGTTTCCAATCGATAGCGGTCTGGGCTATGCTCTCGGGCGTAGTGCCGGCGTCCAGCAGCCGGAGTTCAGGCCTGCCGAACTTGACGTGTTCGCAAACGTAAGGGCCGACGCCATCGTCGGCCCTCAGCGTGCTGCCCAGCGTTATCACCAGCGTCCGGCCCCTGGGGGTCAGCGCGGCTTTAACCTCGTCAGTCCACGTATTTAACATCAAGATAATGCGCCGAGCACGAGATGCAGGGGTCGTAAGCCCGCACCATCATCTCCAGCCGCAGGGTTATGGTTTCCTTGGGCAGGGTGATGATCTCGGGCAGGAGCTTTGCGAAGTCGAGCTCGATATTATTAATGTTCGAGTTCGTGGGGATGATACAGTCGGCGAGCTTGATCATACCGGTCGCGTCGGTCTCGTAGTGGTGGTGCAAAATGCCGCGGGGCACTTCCACCGAACCCACGCCGGAGCCGGCGCGCACGGGCACTACGCCCTTCTCGTTGGCGCCCACGGTGACCGCCTGGCTGTAATCCACGCCGTTCTTCTTCAGGTCCTTGAGGATCTCGAGCGCGTGGTAGTAGCAGTGCACCACCTCAACTATCTGCGCCACGGTATTAAGGTAAGGATTGTGGCAGACCGGCTTAAAGCCCAGCGCCTCGGCCACGGCCTTGGCCTGGGGGTGCAGCTTGGCGGAGTTCAGGTTGAACCGGGCGAGCGCGCCCACAAAGAAACTGTCGCGCGACAGCTTGGTAAACTTGGCCGAAGAGCGCGGGTCGATAAACTCGTTGGTGGCCTTTTTATAGTCCGCCTTCTTGATGCGCTTGCCGTCGGTGGAGCCGATGTCCCCCTCCAGCAGCGGGTATTCGCCGTCGTCGGAAACCAGCGCAACGTACTCGGTCTCGCGGTGGAAGTCCGGGAACTTCAGGGTCTTGGCCAGCGCGATAGTCTCGGCCATGTCGGGGGCCATGTCTTCCAGGATCTTGATCTGCGCGTCCAGGTCCTTGGGGCTGGGCAGCTTGGTAAAGCCGCCCACAATGGCGCTGATCGGGTGCACGTGGCGCCCGACGAGAATGTCGCACACGTCGTTCGCGGCCTTCTTCATGCGCAGCGCGCGGCGCACCACGGCGTTATGCGTGGCGATTAGCGGCACGAAAGAGGGCACGCCTAAAATGTCGGGCGCGGCCAGCAGGTAGATGTGCAGCAGGTGGCTGTCCAGAAATTCGTAATCGAGCAGGAGCTTCCTGAGCTTGATGGTCTGGGCGGTGGGCTTTACGCCCAGCGCGTCCTCCGCCGCCTGGATGGAGGCCAGCGTGTGACCGCAGGAGCAGATGCCGCAGATGCGCGAGGTGATGTGCTGCGCCTCAAAGATGGAGCGGCCGCGGAGCATGCCCTCGAAGAGCCGGGGCGACTCCACCACGTGGAACTCGCACTTCTCTATCTTGCCTTCCTTCACGTTAACCACGATATTGCCGTGGCCTTCTACGCGGGTGACGTATTCAACTTTAATGTCGAGATTTTTATTTTCGGTGGTCATTTGGCGTCGGCCTCCTTGCACTTGTTGTACATGTCGAACTTGTTCTTGATAAGTTCGGGCTTCAGGTTGTATTTAGTTATAACGTCGTTGGCGTTCTTGGCGGGGTTCTTAACCTCGCCGCGGCAGCCGTAGCAGATATTGCCGTTGTTGATGCACCAGGAATTGCAGCCGGCTTTGGTCCAGGGGCCCAGGCAGGAAATGCCGCGCTCGTACATGCAGACGTTCTCGTTGAGCTTGCACTCGGCGCAGACCGGGTTGTCGGGCACGGTGTACGGGAGGCCGCGCAGCGCGTGCTTAAGCACCTCGATAAGCTCGGGCGGGTAGATGGGGCAGCCGTTCACGAAGTAGTCCACCTTCACCACCTGGTGGATGGCGCGGGTGGGCGTGCTGTCGAACAGCTTGTAGTCCTTGCCGTACACGCTAGCCCGGATCTCGTCTAGGTCGAAGGAATTCTTCATCCCGTTCACGCCGCCGATGGTGGCGCAGGAGCCGTAGGCTATCAGCACCTTGGAGCGCGCGCGGATCTTCTTGATGCGCTCCTCGGCATGGTGGTCGGTGATCGAACCCTCGATGATCGCCACGTCGTAATCCTTATCGTATTTCTCGCTCATCACCTCGCGGAACTCCACCACGTCTATGGCGCCGAGGATATCCAGCAGGCCCTCGCCCAGGTTCGCGACCTGGAGCTGGCAGCCTTCGCAGCAGGCGAAGTCAAAGAACGCCACCTTGGGTTTGGCGGCTACAGGCACGGGGTTAGTCTCTGTTTTCATCTTTATTCTCCGTTTAAAGTTTCTTCGCGTCCTTCACTTCTTCATAAGTGAAGGTAGGGCCGTCTTTGCAGCAGTAGTAATTCTTCGGGTGGTCTATCTGGCAATGGCCGCATTTTCCCATGCCGCATTTCATATGCCGCTCCAGCGAAAGAATGATCTGGCGCTCGGGCAGGTTCTTCTTCAGCAACTCGGCAATGACGAACTTGTACATGATGGGCGGGCCGACCACCACGCCGAAGGTCTTCTCCGGGTTAATGGTCACGCCGGGGATCAGGCTGGTGATCAGGCCCACGTTGCCCTTCCAGTCCGGCGCCGTGCGGTCCACCGTGCAGGAGAAATTAACGTCCAGGCGCTTCTGCCAGGCGTCGATCTCGTCGCCGAACAGCATGTCGGAGGGCGTCTTGCAGCCGAGCAGGATATCCACTTTGCCGAACTCGCGGCGGTTATCCATCACGTAATTTATCAGGGACCGGAGCGGCGCTATGCCCAGGCCGCCCGCCACAAACAGCAGGTCGTTGCCGGTCATCAGCTTCACCGGGAACGGTTTACCGAAGGGTCCGCGGATGCCCAGCCAGTCGCCCTTATCGAGCGAGTGCATGTGCTTGGTCAGGCGGCCGGCGGAGCGCACGGTCAGCTCGAAGGAGCCGCGCTTCGTCGGGCTGGAGCAAACGGAGATCGGCGCCTCGCCGATACCGTACAGCTCTACCTGCACAAACTGCCCGGGCTCGTGGTCCAGGTCGCCGTCCTCTAGCTTTATGTCGAACCACTTTTCAGTGGGCGTCATCTGCTTGGCGGCTATGATCTGCCCCTTGCGGAGTTTCCAGTTGGAGTTCTGTATTTCCTCGGTCATAAATCTCCTTATTTGGTTTCGGCGGCCAGCGCCTTAAGGGTTTCCTTAAGGTTTATCTTGGCCATGCAGGTGCGGGTGCAGCGGCCGCAACCGGTGCAGAAAGAGCGGTAATACCGGTCCACCGAATACTTGAATTTGCGGAAGTAGCGGTGGCGCTGGCGCTCGGCGCGCTCGTGGCGGAAGTTCTCGCCCCCGGCTACCGTGGCAAAGGTCTCGAACTGGCAGGAATCCCAGGTGCGCGTGCGCTCCCCGGTCTTCATGTCCAGGTTAATAGTGTCGGCCATGTCGAAACAGTAGCAGGTAGGGCAGACGTTGGTGCAGTTGCCGCAGGAAACGCAGCGGTTTCCCACGTCTTTCCACACGGCGCTGTCCACGCCCTTTGCGAAGATGCCGGGCAGGGCCTTCGCGTCCACGCCTATCTCGTTCTGAAAAGCGGTCTTCTTATGGTCGCGCACCTTGTCCAGGGCGGTCATGTCGGCGGGGGCGGCCTTGGGCAGGCCCATACCTTCTACCAGTTCTTCGCCCTTCTGGGTGCCCACGTGAACCAGGTAACGGTCACCCAGATCGGTCAGGAACAGGTCGTAGCCGCCGTTTGGATTGTGGTTTCCCACCAGCGCGCAGCTGGCGTTCCCGTCGCAATAATCGTTGCACTCGAGGCCTACGATAAATATTTTTTCTTTGCGGCGCAGGTAATTATAGTCGCGCGGCCTTTCCGAGAACACCATGTTCAGCGACTGTATGCCGGCCAGGTCGCAGGTATGCACGCCGAACAGGGCTATCTCCGGGGCGTCCACCACCGCGGTGTCCTTGGGCTTCCCCCCGGTCAGGTCGAAGTCCAACAGCTTTTCGCGCTGGGGCATAAAGTACTTCTTGGGAGGAAGGATGGTGGGTATATAAGGAAGCGCTATTTCCTCCGCCGTGGTAACTTCCTGAAAAGCGAAGTTGTTGTGCCCTTTTGCTACAGGTGCGAAGACTTTCATCTTCTTGGCGAGGCCTTTAATAAAAGCGTCCAAGCCGGTTTTCTGCAGTATGTGATAGTTCACCCTGGTGCCCTCCGTTTTCTGGTTAACGTTTGCCGTCTATACATTATATGTAAATTTATGGACCTTTTAACAGCGGAGCCGGCATAGTCCCCCAAAAAAAACTATCCCCCACCCGTGAACCGGCGCGGCCAAATTAGTAGAATATCCGCATGAACGAAATAGTACTGATGCGCCATGGCCGGGCACTCGGCACCCATGAGGCCGGGGTGCACACTGACGCCGAACGCCCTCTTTCCGCTCTCGGTGAGAAAGAAGTCCTGGAAGCCGCCGCCTACCTGAAACGGACTGGCTTTTCCCCGGTCCTTATAATCCATAGCCCTTACCTGCGCGCCGCGCGTACCGCCGCGCTGGCCGCCACGGTATTTCCCGGCGCCAGGCTCCGTCCCGCCGCGGAACTCAGCGACGGCCCCTCCATTTCCGCCCTGGATCTTATTGTCGGCGCCGCAGCCCAGCCCGGGACGACCGTGTTGGCGGTAGGCCACCAGCCCATGCTCGGCGCCATCGCCGGCGCAATTTCCGGTTGCCCGCCGCTCGACCTGTCCCCCGCCGGCTTCGCCCGCATCAAACCGGGCCAGGGTTCCGGCCAGGCCGCTCTGGCTGAATTCTACGACCCGTACGAAACTAAGGAAACCCGTTGAAAGGGCTGCTCCTCCTGCTGCTGCTGGCCGCAGTCCAGGCCCAGGCCGCCAACAGGCTGGTTGACATCCGGCTTTATTCGCTTCACAAGCTGCACAACATAGACCTGGAACCGGAGGGAGAGGGCGTCACCGCCGCCGAACACCCGCTAAAGGGCCCGGCTAAAGCCACCGCCAGGGGCCAACTGGTGGTCTTCGACGGGGCGGTGAAGGCGGGCCCCGCTAAAATTTTAAAAGTCTCGGCGCAGGGCAAAGGCGTCTGGCTTTCGGGCAAGGGCCTGCCGCGCCGGCTTTACACCGGGGAACTGGTTTTTTCCGTGCAAAAGAACCAGCTTAAGATAATAAATACCGTGCCGCTGGAAACCTACGTGGCGGGCGTGGTCACCGGCGAGGCAGGGGACCTTTCCCAGCTGGAAGCCTACAAGGCCCAGGCGGTGACGTCGCGCACTTATATCCTTAAACACCTCCGCAACCACAGCGGCGAAGGCTACAATCTCTGCGACTCCGCCCACTGCCAGCTCTACTCGGGGCTCGGGGACATAAGCCCAAAGGCCCGGGAAGCCTCCGACGCCACCCGCGGAGAACTACTGTTCTACAAAGGCGAACCGGCCGCCACCTACTACCATTCCATCTGCGGCGGTTATACCGCGGACATGGCTTATGTCTGGCCCTTTGAAAGCAAGCCCTACCTGATCTCCGTGCGCGACGGCCCCCCGGGCAAGCCCTACTGTTCCATTGCGCCGGGGTTCCGCTGGAAGACCAAAATTTATTACTCCGGCCTCACCCGGCTGGCCCGCCAAACTGGCTGGATTCTCCCCGACGAGACCACGCGCGGAATGCGCGTAAGTTCCTGGGCTCCGTCCGGCAGGGCGGCGGAACTGGAGATTCAGACCCAGCGGCGCAAGGTAAAAGTGACCGCCACTAATTTCTACCACGGCATAGGCCGCCGCGCCGGCTGGACGGCCGTGCGCAGCACCATGTTCAAGCTGCTTTCGGGCAAGGATTACGTGATGCTCGACGGGCTCGGCAGCGGCCACGGCGTGGGCATGTGCCAGTGGGGCGCCGAGGGCATGGCGAGAAAAGGCTTTAAATACCGCGACATACTAAAACACTACTACCCGGGAACGGAGACAGGCTATGACTGAACTTCAGGCTATCGCGTTAGGCATCCTTCAGGGAGCGGGAGAATTCCTCCCCGTCTCAAGCTCGGCGCACCTGGCGCTGGCCCCCAGAGTTTTCGGCTGGCAGGACCCGGGGCTGGCTTACGACGTAATGCTGCACCTGGGCACGCTGCTGGCGGTGGCGGCGTATTTCGCCAAAGACTGGCTCAAGATCTTTTCCGACGCGGTCCGGCGGCCCGGCGAACCTGAAGGCCGCATGCTTTGGCTGCTGGCTGCCGGTTCCGTACCGGCGGGCATAGCGGGCCTGGTGCTTAACCACGCGGCGGAAACTGCCTTCAGGGACCCGCGCTGGATAGCCTTCAACCTCATCTTCTTCTCTCTCTTCCTGTGGCTGGTCGACAGGAAGCCCGCCCAGGCGCTGCAGGAAGGTTCTTTCACCCTCAAGCATGCGCTGCTCATCGGGCTGGCGCAAAGCCTCGCCATCATGCCCGGGGCCTCGCGCGCCGGCATGACCATCATGGCCGCGCTGTTCCTGGGCTACACGCGTTCCTCGGCCGCCAGGCTATCCTTCCTGCTGGGCACGCCCATCATCCTCGGCGCCGGGCTGATGGAGATGCGCAAGTTCACGCCGGCGAGCGTAGACGCGGCGTTCCTAACGGGACTCGCGGCTTCGTTCCTTACGGGGCTGGCGGTGATCTGGTTCTTTATGGCGTGGATGAAAAAGCGCGGGCTGACGCCTTTTATAATTTACCGCGTGCTGCTCGGCGCAACTATTTTGTGGCTATTCAGGCAGTAACCGGTTTTTCCGGTTCCGGGGCAGGGAGGAAAAAGCTTACCCTCGCCCCCCCTCCGGGAGCATTTTCAAGTTTCAGGCTGCCGCCGTGGCGGCGCAGGATCTGGTCGCAGACATAGAGCCCCAGCCCGGTACCGCCCTCTTCCTTACGGGTGGTCCCGAAAGCCTTAACCCCTTCTTTCAGCATCTTCTCCGGAAAGCCGGGGCCGTTGTCCGTCACTTCGGCGGTAACGCCGCCCGCGGAGGCGCGGGCCCTTACCAGCACGTGCCCCTTCTCCGGCACAAAAGAAAGCGAGTTGAGGATGCAGTTGATAAAGACCCGCTCCACATGAACCTTGCTCATACGCAGCTGCGGCAGGTCGTCGGGCACGTCCAGTTCAACCTCGGCGCTCTTTTTGCGGGCCGTGTATTCGGTAAGCGCCTCGGCGTTCTCTGCCGGCTCCTTAAGCTGGCCCAGTTCAAAAACATATTCCTGGCCGCGCACTATGCTCATAGCGTTGGAGATAAGGCCCTTGGCGAACCTGGAAGCCTTCACGATGCGCGCGATGTCCTTCTTGTCCGGCGTCTCATCCTCCGAGGCGATCTGCGCGCTCAGCATGATCACGGAGACCGCGTTGCCCAGGTCGTGCATTACGCCGCTCACCAGCGTACCCACTTCCCCGGCGGTAGCGGTCTTCACCAGCTCGCTTTCCTTCTCGGTTATCTCCAGCTCCAGCAGCGTCACCTGGTCGCGCTTGAAGGCCAGGCCGGCTTCGGCCTTCTTGCGGGACTGGGCCGTGCTGTATACCACGCCGGCGGAAAAGACCAGCACGCCTATTTTGACGGCCAGCGAAAGCAGTTCGGCCAGTTCCCCGCCGCCCAGCGGCCACGACATCACCACTATAGCGAGCGAACTAAGAAACACGATGCCGGCGGCATCTTTGAAGCTGCCCATCAGCGAAGCGCCGAAAACCGGCAGCAGGTAAAGCACCCAGAAATAAGAATCTCCCCGGCCGGAACAGTACATCACGCCGGTAATAATCCAAAAATTAGCCAGCAGGATCAGGTCGATCAGCCAGAGGTTCACCTCTTTCCTCCGGCGCAGCGCGTAATTAAAGGCGAAATTAGACCCCAGCAGCACCAGGAAGAAGTAAAGGATCAGCGGGTAGGTAATCTGCGGGCTGCTACGGTAAAAATAGGCCAGCGCAATCATGAAGATCGAAAAGATCACTTCATAAGAGTTGCGGGAGAAGGTAGTAACCACCCCCCGGTCCATAGCCCTGAATAATTTTTTCATTTAACTATATTCATTTAAACAACTTAATAGGCTCTAACGCAACAGCCCCGCCCGGGCCTTCGCGCCCGCACATCTATAGTATAATTTACGTTATGCCCGGATTACCTACCCCTCCAAAACTTCTCAAGTTCGACAAAGCCCAGCTTTTTTCTTTTTTCTTCTTCGGAATCCTGCTGTTCCTGCTGTACCAGCTGCTGCGCGTACTGTCCCCCTTCCTGGGCGCTATCTTAGTTTCATCCATGCTGGCCATGGTTTTCTTTCCCGTCCATGCCTGGGTGCGCAAGCGCGTGGTCGGCAACCGCTCCGCCGCGGCCGCCATCTCCACCCTCACCGCGGTACTTACGGTCATCCTCCCCATGCTTATCTTCGGCTGGCTGCTGCTCAGGGAGTCCAAAGAATTCTACCCCAAGACCAACCAGTGGCTCACCAACATCTCCCAGCGCGAGTTGCAGATCCCTCTGCCGCAGACCATCAGGAACTACTGGGACCTCGACCTGGCCGACGTGGTCACCGGCAACCTTAAATCCATCCAGGAGAGCATCACCAGTTCCGGCTCCCTCATCCTGCGCAATATCTTCTTCTTCCTTGTGAACCTGGTGGTGGTAGTCCTGGCTCTCTTTGTGCTCTTCCGCGACGGGGAACGCTTCCTCCACTGGCTGATAGATATCATTCCGATGGACCAGGAATACAAGCACCGGGTGGCGAACCAGCTCTACACTACCACCATGGCCGTGGTGCGCGGCATCCTGCTTACCGCTGCCATGCAGGGCCTTATCGGCGCGCTGGGTTACTGGCTGGCCGGCGTACCGGCGCCCGCCCTGTTCGGCATGCTCACCTCTTTCGCCGCGCTGGTCCCCTTCGTCGGCACCAGCCTGGTCTGGCTGCCCCTGTCCGCCGTGATGTTCTTCTGGAAGGGCTATCAAACCGGGCTTTTCGTGCTGCTCTGGGGCGCCCTGGCCGTAGGCCTGCTCGACAACCTGATCCGCCCCATCCTGATAGGCAAAGGCGCCAAGCTGCCGATCTTCCTGCTTTTCCTGGGCATCTTCGGCGGGCTCAAGGTCTATGGCCCGCTGGGGATTTTCATGGGCCCGATCCTCATCTCCTGCGTGCTGGTCTTCCTGCAAATCTACCGGGAAACAAAAAATCTGCCGCATCAGAACTAATAGCCCGCAGGCTTAAAAAAAAATGAAGACCACGGAGCCGTTCCGTGGTCTTTCATTTCCCGACGTTGCTTACGCCGTCTGCCGGCCTTCCTCGGAATCTGGACAAAGTTTCTTAATGGGGCACTTGGCGCAGGTCCCCTTGCGCGACAGGTCCAGCGCCACCATCTTTTCCGCCGTCTCGCGGATCAGCTGCAGCGTGCCCTCCTCTCTGGAGGGGTCGTAAGGTATCGCCACCTTCTGCAGCGAGGTCAGGATGAAATAACCGATAGAGCCCACCTTCAGCCTTAACGCGCGGGAAAGGGCTATGGCGTAGATGGAGAGCTGCAGGCTGCCCGCCACGTCCCAGTTGTTCTTGTCCTCAAAGCCCATCTTATAGTCGAGCAATTCCACCACCCCGCCGGGCATGCGGTCCACGCGGTCGATGGTCCCTTTCACGCGCCACTTCTCGAAAGGGAACTCGAAACTCCTCTCGGAGCAGATGACCTGCGCGCCGTGGTCCTGGAAATAGATCCACCAGTTCTCAAGCACCTGCGCGCCTCGGTTGTAGAATTCCATGCTCTCCTGCGGCTTGCCGTAGCCCTGGTGCAGCCAGGAATCCTCGTAGTAAGAAAGCAGGTCGCCCAGGTCCCCGGGTTTGGCGTGGTACCGGGCCAGCGCCCGGTGCACGGAAAGGCCCAGCGAGGAATGCGGCGTGGACGGAGCGAATTTCCGCTCCACGTAGATAAACTTATAGAGAAAGGGGCAGTTCAGGTAAGCCTGGATCTTGCTGTAGTTCAGCTCGAAAGGGTCAAAGATCATTTCTTGAGCGGACGGTAGAAGTCCACCAGGGTGTCGCCGTATTTTTCCTGGCGCGTGTGCTCCAGGCCCGGAGGCACGGGGATATCTTCCTTCTTATGGTGCTGGCACACTATCACGCAGCCGGGGTTGGCGATGTTAGCTTCAGCCAGCAGGCGCAGCGTCTCGTAGCTGTAGGAAAGCGGCAGGTTCTCCACGGTGCGGTAAGGCGGCCCCATAAAAACCAGGTCGAAGCCCTTGTAGTCCGCAAAATGTTCCAGCCATTTAAGGCCGCCCAGCACGTCGGCCTTCAGCACCTTGGCTTTCTCGCCGAAGCCCAGCGCCGCTATGTTTTTATCTATGGTCTTTACGCAGAGCCCCTCTTTCTCCACGAATATAACTTTACCCGCGCCGCGGGAAAGAGCCTCAAGGCCCACCGTGCCCACGCCGGCGTAAAGATCCAGAAAAGTAGAGCCCGGCACGTAGGGGCGGATAATGTCGAAGAGCGACTGGCGGATACGTCCCGAGATGGGCTTGACGAACGTTTTATCCTTAGGGACGGAAAAGATCTTCCTCCCCCCGTGGGTGCCCGATATTATTCTCATCATAGGTTATCCGACCGCCGGTAAAACTCTTTAACTAAGCCGCAACATTTATGTAACGGTAAAAATTATATACTATATTATAGTAAATACCGCATTCTGACGGCGGAGAAAAACAAATGGCGAACCCGGATATTATAATCATCGACGACGACCCCATGGTGGGCGAGCTGTCCCGAGACCTCCTCGTGGACGCCGGTTACACCGTAACCCTTGTCCAGGACTCCCTGGAAGCTCTCGCTACTATAAAAGCCCAGATGCCCCGCCTTATAGTCACCGACATCATGATGCCCGGCATCAGCGGCATGGATATCTGCAAGGCCGTAAAATCCGACCCCGCCCTCAAGCATATCAAGATCATCGTGGTTTCCGGCAAGTCCTACCAGGTAGAAAAGCAGCGCGCTTTCCAGTTCGGCGCCGATTTCTTCCTGCAGAAACCCTATAACGTCGAGACTTTTTCCAACACCGTAAAAAGCATCCTCAACGACAGCCCGGCCAACCCGGCCCCCCCGCCGGCGGCGCCGGTGGCCCCGGCCATCATCCAGGACGAGGCCCCGCAAATGAGCGACCTCGATCCCGGACAGATCAGGGTTACCGTCTGGGGTTCGCGCGGGCTTCCCCTGGAGCTGCCCAACAGCGCCTCCCGCTACGGGCGCCAGACCTCCTGCGTTTCCGTGGAAACCAGGGACCACCTCTTTGTTTTCGACGCCGGCACCGGCGCCGTGGAACTCGGCAGGGAAATAGTCGCTAAAAAGCGCCACTACAAGGACATCTGGATCTGCCTCACGCATTTCCACCTGGACCATATCCTCGGCCTGGGCAGCTTCGCCCCCATCTACGACCCCAACTTCTCCATCCACCTGATCGGCGCCAACGACCCGGAGAAAAGCCTGAAGGAAGTGGCGCAGGCCACCTTCTACAGCTCCTTCTCCCTCACAAAGCATCCGCCCAAGGCGAAAATAGACATTTACGAGATCCTCGAGGACAACTACGAGCTGCTCCCCGGCGTGAAGCTTTCCTCCATGTACGCCAACCATCCCACCAACACGCTGGTCTACGTACTGGACATGCTCGGCAAGCGGATCACCTACGCCCCCGACAGCGAGATCTGGGGCGACGCCACGGCTTTCCAGGATTACGACGAGAAACTCGGCGGGTTTGTACGCGGCTCCGAGCTGTTCATGCACGACGCGGCTTTCACCGACGCGGACTACGAGACCCGCAAGCACGAGGGGCATTCCGGGCTGTCCATAGTAGTGGATTTCGCCGCGGAGAAGGCCCAGGCCAGGGAGCTGGTGCTGCTGCACGCCCAGCCCGAATATTCAGACGAGCAGCTCGACGGCATGCTGGCGGCCGCCAAAGCCCGCGTGCAGCAGAAGGGCTTCTCCCTGAACTGCTACCTCCCCTCTGAAAGGCAGACCTTCATGATCCAGGGGCATAAATAAGCGTCCCGCCCGCAAAAGAGAAGACCCCGCTTAAGGCGGGGTCTTCTTTTTTACGCGTTCTATCCGCGGACCGTCAGCTGTGGCCCTGGGTCAGGTTCACCGCGCGCTCCGGTATAACGCCAAAGCGTTCCTCGTAGCGCTTGATATTCTCGAGCAGCGCGGCCAGGAAGCGCTTGGTGTGCACCGGGCTCGAAATAACGCGCGTGCGCAGCTTGGCCTTGGGCTGGTTGGGCTGCAGAAACAGGAAATCAAAGATAAATTCCGTCTCGCTGTGCGTAACGCCGGCCAGGTTGGCGTAAATGCCCTGGGAAGTCGCCTCGTCCATCTGCACTTCCAGCTGCATCGGTTTGTTGGGATCTTGTTTGTTCTCAGCCATAAGGCCTCCTTAAATTTTCCCGGCAATATTCCTGCCCGGTATCCAGTCACTTAAGTATAATATATTTAATTTAACGAGGGGAGACAAAATGAGACCAAGCCTGTTCGCCGCTCTGTTCTTCTGCCTTACGGCCGCCGTGGCCGCCCAGACCGACCTGCGCTGCCCCGAGTTCAAACCCAGGGTCCGGGTGGTAAAAACCTCCCGCATGCAGCCGCTGCGCCGCGGCAAGCAATGGCTGCCCGGCATTCCCGTAAGCGTGACCTCTGTAGCCTGCGACCTTTACGGCATGAAGACCGAGGAGGCCGAATACGACGGCAAGAACCTGGTGCTTAAGAATTCTTTCGTCTACAAGGAAAAGGAAGAGGCCCGGGCCCTGTGCGAAAGCCTCCGGTCCGAGCAGAAACTCACCTCCACTTTCAGCGAGGAGGCCCGCTCCTCCCTGGACGAGTTCTGCCGCAAGTACCTGAAGAAGGACTTCGGCGCCGCGCTGATCTACGACGCCTCCCCCTCCCAGGGCAGGGAAAGCGCGCGCAAGCCGATCCGCCAGATCTTCCGCCTTTACAACGCCAAGGGCTTCGTAACGGAAGAACGCGCCTTCGACCCGGGCATGAACCTGGAGTCCATAACGCTTTACGCCTACGACAAGGCCAACAACCTCACTGAAACCGCCTACGAGGACTTCGACGGGCGGCAGCTAAAGCGCGAGACCTTCACCTGGAACAAAGCCACCAGCTCCCGCGCGCGCTCCGAATACGGCGAAAACAACCAGCTGCGCCGCAAGACCGTGGACGAACTGCGCGAGGACGGCACGCTGCGGCGCCAGGTGCGCACCACCTACGACTCGGGCGAGCAGCCCGTCACCCGCTCCGAGATTTACTGCGACGCCAAGGGCCGCCGCGAGAAGGAACTGGTCTACGACGCCGACGCCGCGGAAGCCAGGTACGAATACACCTACGCCTACACGTACGACGCCAAAGGCAACTGGACCGAAGAGCGCAAGGCCCGCGTGATAGTCTACAACGGCAACCGTCTGGCCGACTCCCAATCCCCGCCCGACATAACCAGACGGGAGCTCCAGTACTACTAAGAGCCCGCCGCCGCTCCGCAAAAAAACCGGCCCCGCGTTAAGCGGGGCCGGACTTATACTAAAGTAAAGATGGTATCTTTATTTAGCGGGCTGTATTTTCGTGACGTTGATAGCCTTGGGGCCCTTGTCGGTGTTTTCGGTTTCGAATTCTACTTCCTGGTTCTCCGCCAGGGTCTTGAAACCTTCACCAAGCACTGAAGAATGATGCACGAAAAGGTCCTTGGAACCGTCTTCGGGAATAATGAAGCCGAAGCCTTTCTTATCGTTGAACCACTTTACTTTACCTTTAGACATTTGCTTATTTACCTCTCTAATTTTTTTACTGATTGCTACAGGGCCGTTTCCGGCCGTTAAAAACATTATATATATTTTAAAGCGCCGCACAACATGCCGGCGCTTTAAAAACAGGAAACCAGGCTTTCGGCCCTCCGCTACTCTTCGCCCCACTTGAGGTAAAGGGGCATCAGCGCGTTCACCGCGTCGGGATGCCTGCCCAGCACGCGCACGGCAAAGTCGTGCCGCCCGCTCTTGTAGCAGGGAATCTCGCCCTTATAAACATAGGCGTCGCCCATGCGCGCTTCGTGCTTCATGGAGACAGCCTTGCCTTCCTTGAAGCTCTCCTCGCCGCCGGCCACGCCCAGGTAAAGCTGCACGTCCACATCCTCGGGCGTAAGATCGCCCAGCCAGACCACCGCGCTGAACGGCAACCGGGCGCCGGAGTGCACTTCCTTCTCGGGCTTGAACTGATCGGTTACCACTTTTACGCGCGGCCAGTTTTCGTCCAGCTTTCGGCGCCAGCGCGCCAGTTCGGCCACGCGGGCATTATCTGCAAACTTCTTGGAGGCGCGGTGCGCGCGGGTGTAGAACTTCTCGTAGTATTCGCGCAGCATGCGGTTGGTGTTAAAGTGCGGGATCAGCTTCTGCACGCAGGCCTTCATCATCTTTATCCAGCCGTGCGGCAGGCCGTCGGCCCCGCGGTCGTAATACAACGGCGCCACAACCTTCTTGAGCAGGTTATAGATAGACTCCGCCTCCACGTAATCGCGCTCCTCTTCTGTGTTATAAGGCTCCACGCCGCCAATGGCCCAGCCCACTTCGGGGGAGTAGCCCTCAACCCACCAGCCGTCCAGCACGGAAAGGTTCATAACGCCGTTGGCCGCGGCCTTCATGCCGCTGGTGCCCGAGGCCTCCAGGGGCCGGATCGGGTTGTTCAGCCACACGTCCACGCCCTGCACCAGATAGCGCGCCACGTTCATGTTGTAGTCTTCCACAAAGATGATGCGGTTCTTGAAGCGCTTGTCCATCGACAGTTTGGCCACCTGCTTGATGAACTCCTTGCCGTGGGCGTCGGCCTGGTGGGCCTTGCCCGCGAACACGAACTGCACCGGCATCTTCTCGTCGGTGACCAGCTCGAGCAGGCGCTCCAGGTCGCGCATGAACAGCGTGGCGCGTTTGTAAGTGGCAAAGCGGCGGGCGAAACCGATTGTCAGGTATTCGGGGTTAAGCACCTTGCCGGCCTCTTCCAGGACCGTGCGGTCGGAGCCCAGGCGCTGGTGCTGGCGGCGCAGGCGTTCGCGCACCAGGCCTACAAGTTTGTTCTTGCGCAACATGTGCGTGTCCCAGAACTCTTTATCGTCTATCTCCCCAACCTTGCTCCAGTCGCAGGAATCCGGAATACCGTTGGCGCCGCCGCACAGCACCTTGCTGTAAAGTTGGTGGTGTTCGTGGCTGATCCAGGAAGAAGTATGCACGCCGTTCGTCACGCCCTCTATCGGGATCTCGTAGCGGGGCAGCTGCGGCCACAGCTTGCACCACATATCGCGCGACACGTCGCGGTGCAGCAGGCTTACGCCGTTAAGGAAAGCGCACAGGCGCATGGCCAGCACGGTCATGCAGAAGCCCATCGAGGAATGCTCTTCCTTGCCTATCTCCAGGAATTCGGGGAAGGTCATGTTGAGCTCGCGGGAATACTTCTCCATGTACTTACGCATCAGCTCAAAGTCGAAGTACTCGTTGCCGGCCATCACCGGCGTATGCGTGGTAAAGGCCGACGAGGCCCACACCACCTCGCGCGCCTCGGCGTAAGCCAGGCCGCGGGTCTTCATAAGGCTGACGATCCGTTCCAGCAGCAGGAAGGCGCTGTGGCCCTCGTTCACGTGGAATACGGTGGGCTTCAGCCCCATGGCCTCCAGCGCCCGCGCGCCGCCTATGCCCAGCACTATCTCCTGGCGGATGCGGTTCTCGCGGTCGCCGCCGTAAAGCTGCTCGGTTATCAGCCTGGCCGCCGGGGAGTTCTCCGGCAGGTTGGTGTCCAGCAGGAACAGGGAAGTACGGCCCACCGGCACCTTCCACACGCCCACCTCCACGTTCTCGCCGGCCAGGTCCACGTGCACGCGCAGCGGGTTGCCCGCGGCGTCCTTAACTATCTGCACCGGCATGTTATACCAGTCGTTCTCGGGGTAGCGCTCCACCTGCCAGTTATCGCGGTTCAACACCTGCTGCACGTAGCCCTTCCGGTAAAGCAGGCCCACGCCCACCACGGGCATCCCCAGGTCGGAAGAAGATTTAAGATGGTCGCCGGAAAGCATGCCCAGGCCGCCGGAGTAGATTGGCAGGCCTTCGCCTATGCCGTATTCCATAGAGAAGTAGGCCACTGACATGTCCTTGTCCTGCTCCTCGTGGTTCTTGGCGAACCAGGTATCCTTGTAGGAAATGTAATCTTCGAACTTCTGCTTGATCGCGGAAAGCTTGCCCAGGAAGTTGCCGTCGCGGCTTAGCTCTTCCAGCCGTTCCGGCGCCAGCGTGCCCAGCACCCACTTGGGGTTGCGGTGGGAGCGGTGCCAGAGGTCCTCGTTGATGCTGACGAACATCATTATGGCGTCCCAGTTCCAGGTGAACCACATGTTAGTAGAGAGTTCTTCAAGGGCCTTAAGGCTCTCGGGCAGGTTGGGAATGACGTTGAACGATTTTATTTTCATTAGTTTAAGCTCCACAAAGGTTATCCGCTATAAAGCTAATTCTATTAAATTATGAGGTCCGTCAAAAAGCAAAAAAATAGTTTAGGCCGCCGAAAACTTTTTAGACTTGAACTGAGGAAAATATTTTTATAGAATATCTTTACGTTCTTTAAACACAGCAAGCAAGTAAACGGATTTTGGGCGTGTAGCTCAGTTGGGAGAGCGCCTGCATGGCATGCAGGAGGTCGCAGGTTCGATCCCTGTCACGTCCACCACATTTAAGCCTCGCGCAAGCGAGGCTTAAATTTTAGTGGACGTGAAGCGAGTCAACAATTTGACTCGCGGCAGGGATCGAAAGCCGGACCCGCGAGGACACCAGTCCGCAGCGGGGAGACGGGGTCGCGGGGCCCGACGAGCGACGGCGAGGAGGGAACCCGTGACCGATCCCGCCCCCCGCCGCGTAGTACAACTTTCCCCTTTATCAGTAAAACGCGGTATTAAAATGTAAGCAGCCCTCACAAAATGCAAACTCCCCCTCTGAAAACCGGCATTATAATAAGAAACTTCAAAGGCCTGAGCGGCGCCGTGAATTACGCCGCCGAACTCGCCCGCCGCCTCCCTTCCTACGGTTTCGCCATCTCCATCCTTGCCCAGCGCGGCAACAGCGCCCTGGCCGAAAATTGCGGCGCAAAACTCGTCTCCGTGCCCTCGCTCCCTTTCGGCGGGTATATAGGCCGCCGTGCCTTTGCCGCGTCCGCCGCCTACTTCAGCCGCGGCCTGGACCTGATCCACGGCCAGGGCGACGCCCTGCGCCAGGACGTGCTCAGCCTGCACAACTGCGTACATGCCGCCCACCAGGCCGTGCACGGCGCCCCCCTCCCCGCCTCGGACGCCGTCGGCAAACTGCATTCAGCCCAGCTCAAAGGCCGCAAATTCCGCCGCCTTATCGCCAACTCCGGCCTGATGAAGGCCGAGCTTTCCGCGCGCTTCGCCCTCCCCGCGGACCTTATAAAGGTAATATATCCGGGCATGAACCCCGCCCGGTTCGCCGCCCCGGCCAGGGACCTGCGCGAGGAATTGGGTTTTACAAAACAGGACGTAGTCGCCGGGCTGGTGACCTCCGGCGACCTGGTCAAACGCGGCGCGTCCTCCTTCCTTAAAGCGCTGGCTATGGCGGTCAGGCGCACCCCCGAACTAAAAGGGCTGATAGTAGCGTCCCCCCTGCAGGCCGGGCCGCTCCTGGCTCAGGCCGCGGAACTAGGCCTCGAAAACTCCGTGGTCTTCACCCCGCCCATCCCTCAGGTGGAAAGACTATACGCCACCATCGACTTCATGGCCTACCCGGCCCTTTACGAAGAATTCGGCATAGTAGTACTGGAAGCCTGCGCCTCCGGCCTGCCGGTGCTGCTGCGCGCCGCCCGCGTAGGCGCCGCCGAGCTCTTCACCCCCGAACTCCGGAGCGAACTTAATTTCGAAAATGAGGAAGAGCTCGCGGCAAAAATGTCGCTACTGGCTTCGGACCCCGTACGCTGCGGCCGGCTCGGCGCAGCGGCCAGGGCCTGCGCCGCCCCTGCAACCTGGGACGCGGCCGCCAGGAGCGTCGCGCAAGTCTACAAGGAAGTTCTTTCCGAACGGACCCCCGCTAATTGTTAGAATATACCTTTATGGAAAACCGCCTCACCGTATACCATCTTGACGACGGCAAAGAACTGCGCGGCGGCCAGCGCCAGCTGCTCTACCTTGTAAAAGAACTTAACCTGCTGGGCCACAACAATATCGTGGTCTGCCGCGCCGGCTCCCCGCTGCACAAGGCGGCGCAGCGCAAGGGCTTCAGCACCCTCACCCTTCCCTATTTGTTCGAATGGGATCCGGTCTCGGCCCTTACCCTGCGCCGGGTGCTCAAGGCCCTGCCCCCCGGCCAGACCCCGCCGGTGCTCCACTCCCACACCTCGCATACCGCCGCCGTTTCCTGGCTGGCCTCTATCTGCCTCGACGCGGTGCGCGTCGCCCACCGCCGCGTGGACTTCATCCCGGGCTCCTTCGCCGCCCGCTTCAAGTATTCAAAGGCCCACAGCGTAATCGCCATTTCCGACGCTGTTAAGGAAATCCTGCTGAAGGCCGAAGTGCCCGAAGAGAAGATCGCCGTGGTCAACAGCACTATAGACCTGGACGACACGCCGTGGAAGCCCGGCGAATTCCCCGCCTACCGCTCCGCCGCGCGCGCCGCGCTGGCCGCCGAACTGGGCCTGCCGCAGGACGCTTTCTGGGCCGGCGCGCTGATAGCGCTGGTGCCCCACAAAGACCCCGAGAACCTGGTGCGCTCCGCCGCGCTGGTGCTCAAGGAACAGCCGAACGCGCTTTACCTGGTAGCCGGCGAAGGCCCGCTGAAAGAAAAAACCGAGCACCTGGCGCATATGCTCAAGATCTCCGACCGCTTCAAGCTGATAGGCTACCGCAACGATCCTTACATGGTGCTCGCGGCGCTGGACATGTTCGTGCTGGCCTCCGCCGAAGAAGGCATGGGCAGCGTGCTCGTGGAGGCCATGAACTCCTCCCTGCCCATAGTGGCCACCACCGCCGGCGGCATCACCGACGTTATCGAAGACGGCGCCAACGGCCTTACCGTGCCCCCGCGCGACCACGCCGCCCTGGCGGCGGCGCAGTTAAAACTCATCTCCGATCCGGAGCTCAGGCAGCGCCTGGCCGCGGAGGCCCACCGCCGCCGCGAGGATTTCTCGTCGCCGCGCATGGCGGCCCTTACCCTGAAATGTTACGAGGCGGCAATTGAAGATCTTAAGCGTAATAGACATCCCCTGGAATAGCGCGCTGGCGGCCTACGCCTTCGACCAGGCCCTGGCGCTGCGCGCCGGCGGCCACCAGGTGCTGTTCGCCTGCCCCGCAGGCAGCGCGGCCATGGACTTCGCCGGCAAGGCCGGCTTCAAAGCCTTCCCCATACCGGACCGCAAACAATACCACCGCCTGCCGCTGGCCCTGCTGCGCCTGCGCGCCGTGATAAAGTCGGAGGGCGTGGACGCTGTCTGCGCCCACACCGGCCTGGCCCAAACCCTGGGCGGCCTCTTAAGCCTCCCGCTGGTGCGCGTAAAAGCCGACGCAAAAAAACCCTCGGTCGGCTTCACCTTCTCCGCCGTGAACCGCACCATAGCCGCCTCGGAATTCATCCAAAATCTTTACCTTAAAGCCGGCCTGAAACCCGAACTACTCTCCGTAATAAGACAGGGCATTAACATTCCCGCCGTTATCCCGCATCGCCCGCGTCCGCCGTACAAAGTGGGGCTGCTCGGCCGGCTCGACCCGGTAAAAGGCCACGCCTGCTTTCTTAACGCGGCGGCGCTGCTGCTTAAACGCGGCGTCCAGGCAGAATTTCATATAGCGGGTTACGAAGCTAACCTGAAATATTCCGACCTAAAGAATATTGCCGGCACGCTAGGTATAGAAAAAAGTGTTTTCTACCACGGCAAGGTGGAAGGCCCCTACGCTTTCATGGGCGCCTGCGACCTTGGCGTTATCCCGTCGCTGGGCAGCGAGGCCGTCTCGCGCGCCGCCCTGGAATGGTTGGCCAGCGGCAAACCGCTGGTGGCCTCGGCCACAGGCAGCCTGCCCGAATTTGTAGACGCGGAGTGGCTGGTTCCCCCCGGCGAGCCCGCCGCGCTGGCGGCCAAGCTGGAAACCCTGCTGGCCGACGGCGGCAAACTCGCGGAGCTCGGGGAGCGGAACCGGGCCCGCGCCGAACGCGATTTTTCGCACGCCGCTTTCGCGGCCGCCACCTGCGCCGTTTTCGAGCAGGCGGCCAAAAAATGACCATGCCCACTATCTCCATCGCCATGATCGCCAACAACGAGGAGAAGAACCTCGCCCGCTCGCTCGGCAGCGCCGCCTGGGCCAACGAGATCGTCTTCGTGGACTGCGGCTCCACCGACGGCACCGCGCTGGCCGCGCGGAACTACGCGCTTAAATACTTCGCCCGGCCCAACAGCCGCGCCGTGTACGTCAACAAGCAGTTCGCGGTGGACCAGACCTCCAGCGACTGGGTCCTGATCCTCGACGCCGACGAAGAAGTCTCCCCCGCCCTGCGCGCCGAGATCGAACGCGCCATCGCCGCCCCCGACGCCCCCGCGGCCTTCAGCCTGCCCCGCCGCAACTACTACTTCGGCTCGTGGCTCCGGTACGGCGGCAAGTACCCCGACACCCAGCTGCGCCTTTTCCGCCGCGGCTCGGCCCGCTTCCTGCCGCTGCCCGTGCACGAACGGCTGGAAGTTAACGGCGCTGTCGGCGGCCTTAAAGAGCCGCTGCTCCACTACCCTTACTCGGACGACGCGGACATGGCGAAAAAACGGGAATTCTACTCCGAGATCCTCGCCAACTCCTACGCCGCCAAAGGCCGCAGCCGCCTTTTTATCCTGTTCCGCCCGTTCAGCCGTTTCCTGTCCGCTTATCTCCTGAAGCTCGGTTTCCTGGACGGTGCGGCCGGGCTGAAGACGGCCCTGCTGGACTTCCGGAACGTAAGGGCTTCCGCCCTCCGCTATCTAAAGCAAAAGTAAGTTCCCCAAAGGCCTAGCCGCGGGCGGGCCTTTTGCCCTACCTTCGCCTTCACTTTACAAATATAATATAACCATGAGCCCTAAAGCTTTCAAACTACAACTTCTCGCCTTACTCCTGCTGCCGGCTTTTACCGCCGCCCGGGCTTACGACGAGGAAGCCGACATCAGGTTTCGGAATAACACTTACCCAATAGAAGTAAAACTGCCCGCCGGGCAGAAAACCGGCGCCGTAATTTTCGAGACCGCTTTCAGCGAAGCCCCCTCCGCCGACTACGACACAGTGCTGGTCCAGGGCCTTATGCCGGACCCCGCGGTCAGGCTGAACTTCACCCCCGCGCCGGGCAACCTTGCCGCCTGCGCGCAGACCGCCCTTCACCGCTTTCCCAATGGCCGCTTCTGGGCCAGGTACCGCTGCCCCGCCGGCCGCCAGCCGGTCAGGCTCAGCGTGGTCAACCTGGGCGTAAAGCGCGCCGCCTCCCTTAGCCTTTACGAAGCCGAATTCCTTAAAGCGGACTCCATGCGGGAAGAAAAAGAGCCCCTGACCTCCACCTTTACCTACGTGCCCGACGCCTCGCTCTTCCTGGCCGACCCGGCCCCGTTCAAACTGCTCCGCCGCGCCGACTGGAAGGCCCTGCCCCCCACGGCCGATTACACTCCCCACGCGCCTTTCTACTTCACCCTGCACCATACCCAGGCTCACTATCCTAAAACCATGGCTGACTCCGTGGCAGAAATGCAGTTCATCCAGGATTTCCACCAGAACGGCCGCGGCTGGATCGACATCGCCTACCACTTCCTGATAGACCCGATGGGCAATATCTTCGAAGGCCGCCCCATCAAAGCAGTGGGCGCGCACGTTAAGAACCACAATACCGGCAATATCGGCATCTCCATCATGGGCGATTACCATCCCCCTGCGCACGACATATTTACCGACGCCACGCGCGACTCTTTTGTGGCGGTAGGCCGCTATCTTAAAGACACCTACGAGGTTAACGTCAGCAGCTTCTACGCCCACCGCGAGCTCGGCAGCACCGACTGCCCCGGCGACGACCTCTACGCCAAAAAGAACCTGCTCCGCGACCTTATCTTCACTCCCCAGCTCCAGGCCGTGCAAGTCAACCCCGAAACCCCTGCCGCCGTCAGCCCCAGGCAAACCAAAAGCCTCCAGCAGCTCCTGCAATACCTCTCCCGCTAGTGCCAGAGAACCAAGGCTCAACCTCCGTTGGAGGTTGAGCCTCGAAGCAGGGGCAAAATAAAAAACGCTTATTTAATAAGCGTTTTTTTTATGAGTATTTCCAGGATTTAAGCGTTTTCTAACGAGGCTGAGCCTCGGGGTGGTGACTACCGAGACTCGTGGGAGACCAGGTCCTGGTAGGTTTCGCGGCGGCGGATAAGGCGCCAGGAGGTGGGAGAGGTTAGAAGGGCTTCAGCGGCGCGGGGCCGGGAATTATACTGCGAGCTCATCGAAAAACCGTAGGCCCCCGCGGAATAGATAACCAGCAGGTCGCCTATGGCCGGCTCGGGCAGGCTCACGTCCTGCGCCAAAAAATCCCCGCTTTCGCAGACCGGCCCCACCACGTCGTACACTTTGCGCGCGCCGCGCCGCGGGGCCACCAGCGCCACCGGGTGTTTGGCCCCGTAAAGGGCGGGCCGCACCAGGTCGTTCATGGCCGCGTCCACCACTATGAAATTTTTATGCCCGCCGCGCTTGCGGTAGATCACTTTGGTCAGCAGCAGGCCAGATGGCGCCGCAATGGACCGGCCCGGCTCCAGTATAACTTTAAGCCCGGTGTCCTGAAACACGTCCGCCACCGCCTTGGCCAGCGGGGCCAGCGCGGGCATTTCCCCGCCTTCTTTTACGCCCCAGCCGCCGCCTACGTCGGCGTACTTAAGGTTGACGCCGCGCGAAGCCAGCCTTAAAATAAAAGCCGCCAGCCGCCCCGCCGCCAGGGCGTAGGGGCCCGCGGAATAGACCTGCGAGCCTATATGAAAATGCGCGCCCACGGGATTCAGGTGCGCCGACTCCGCCGCGTACATATAGATCTTTTCGGCTTCCTCGAAAGAAACGCCGAACTTGCTGCCCAGCTTGCCGGTGGTTATGAACTTGTGGGTATGCGGGTCCACGTCGGGGTTTATCCGCAGCGAGAGCGGCGCCCGCACCTTCAGGCGCGCGGCTTCGCGCTCCAGCGCCAGCACTTCCTCAAAGGATTCCGCGTTAATAAACAGCACGCCGGACTCCAGCGCGTAGGCCAGCTCGCCCGGAGTTTTGCCCACGCCGGAAAAAATTATCTTACCCGGCTTGAAGCCGGCCTTCAGCGCGCGGTACAGCTCCCCCCCGCTCACCACGTCGGCGCCAAAGCCTTCGGCGGCGGCCAGCGCGCACAGCGCGCCGCTGGAGTTGGCCTTCATGGCGTAGCAGAACAGCGGGTCCAGCCGGCGGAAAGCTTTCTTATAGGCAGCGAGCTGTTTAAGGAAGACGGCCCCGGAATAAACGTAAACCGGCGTGCCGGCCTTAACGGCTATCTTTTTAAGCTGGGCGGACGGAAAGTATTTGGAAAGCATAGGTATAGGATATAAAAAAAAGCGGGGGTTTCCCCCCACTTGGTGTTGTCTTAAAAAAAATTGCTCGGGGGGGGACTCGAACCCCCACGCCGTTAAGCACACGCCCCTCAAACGTGCGTGTCTACCAGTTTCACCACCCGAGCATAAATCATATTTGGAACTGAAATATCTTTAAAAGAACTGTATATATTTTACCAAATTTCCCGCCTAATACGAAAAGCAAACTCCCCAACTCCCAAGTATTGTAAAATATACTTGTGATTTATTTCCTCGACCTGCTCATCGCCCTCTTCCTGATCCTGCTCAACGGCGCCTTCGTTATAGTGGAATTCGCGCTGGTAAAAGTGCGCTACACCCGGCTGGAAGAACTGGCCGCGCAGGGCCTTAAGACCGCCAGGCTGGCCAAGAACCAGGTAAAACACATCGATTCCTATCTGTCTTCCATCCAGCTGGGCATCACCATGGCGAGCCTGGGCCTGGGCTGGGTAGGCGAACCCGCCCTGGCCGCCCTCCTGGCGCCTGTCCTGGGCTGGTTCGGCGTCCCCGCGGAGTCCCCCGTAACGCACACCATCTCTTTCACGGTAGCCTTCGCCATCATCACCGGGCTGCACGTCATAGTGGGCGAGCAGGCCCCCAAGTACATGGCGCTCCTCATGCCGGAAAAGTTCTGCCTCTATTCCGCCATCCCGCTGGAACTTTTCTACCGCGCCACCTACTATCCCATGCTGCTCATCAACAAGAGCGCCAACTTCATACTGCACCTCTTCCGCCTTAAGCCCTCCGAAAGCGAAGCCCTGCATTCCGACGAGGAACTCCGCATGATCCTGGGCCAGTCGCAGGAGCACGGCAAAATCTCGCTCGGCCGGTTAATGATGTTTGAACACCTGTTCGACTACGGCAAAACCCGCGTAAAGGAAGTCATGACGCCCCGCGCCGCCATAACCGCCCTTTGCCCCTCCGCCCCCTGGGAACAAAACGTTAAGATCATCACGGAAAAGCAGTTCTCGCGCTACCCGCTCACCTCCGGCGACGGAGTCATAAGCGGCTACATCCATTTTAAGGACCTTACGGCAGAGCTGCTGCGCCACGGCTGCGCTCCCGTAATTCCCGACCTGGCCGCCGCTAAAAGGCCGCTTATGGAAATTCAGGAGGAGATCTCGGTGGAGCGCGCGCTGCGCGACTTCCAGGATAAGCGCGTGCAGCTCGCGCTGGTTAAGAACGTCAAAGGCGAAGTCACTGGACTACTTACTATGGAAGACGTAATAGAAGAACTCACCGGCGAGATCCGCGACGAATTTGAACAGCCCCCCAAGCTGCTGCTCAGCCACCTTATAGTAAACAACGCCTGCGAGCTGGAGCTGAAGGAATCCGGCCGCCTGGAGGCCATCAAGGAGCTGCTGGAAAAACTCCACGCTTCCTCCCCCACTTTCAATAAGGACGAAGCGCTCAAAGCCCTTATCAAGCGCGAGACCAACTTCTCCACCGCCCTCGGGCACCAGACCGCTTTCCCCCACGCCCGCCTGGCCTCGCTGTCCAAGCCCCTGCTGGCCGTGGGCAAAAGCAAGGACGGGATAACTTTCCCCTCCCCGGACAACCAGCCGGTAAAAATGCTCTTCATGATCCTGACCCCCTTCAACGAGCCCACCCTGCAGCTGAGCATCCTGGCGCAGCTGTCGGGGCTTATCTCCAACGTAACGCTGCGCAAGCGGCTCTTCTCGGCCAAGTCTTCCGAGAACCTTATGGACATAGTGCACGCCTTCGAGAACAAAGTAATGAGATAAGCCTCACCGGCGCAAAGAAAAAGCCCCGCGCTGAACGCGGGGCTTTTCTTTTATACGCTAAACCTTGCGGCAGGTTACTTCTTTTCGGGAGCCGGGGCGGCTTTAGCGGGGGCCGCGGGGGCGGCCTTGGCGGGAGCGGCCGCGGCAGGCATGCCGGGCTTAGCCGGGGCGGCCTGCTCGGCGGGAGCCTGCTGCTGCAGCGGGTACTGCTGCACCACCGAGCTGAAGCGCTGATTGGCGCCAAAGATCGTAAGCAGCAGCGAGGTCACGGCGAACATGCCGGCGCAGATGGCGGTGAATTTCTTTATAAAAGAAGTACCGCTGGCCGCGTTGAACAGCGCGTCGCCGCCGCCGCCAAACATGGAGAGCGCCGAGCCCTTGCTGGTCTGAAAGACCACTATGGAGATTATGATGATGAACGCCAGCGACACGTGAGTTATAAGTATAAGGTTGTACATTGTTTAAGTTCCTCCGCTGCAATTTAAAAACGACTATTTCTGAGACAGCGCCACCAGCCCGGGGAGCTGCTTTCCTTCCACAAACTCAAGGCTGGCGCCGCCGCCGGTAGAGCAGTGTGAAATACTCTCGCCCTTAACCTTGGCGGTCTTGAGCACCGAGAGGGTATCGCCGCCGCCCAGAATAGTGGTGGCGCCGGTTTTGGTGGCGTGCGCCATGGCGTTAGCCACGGTTATGCTGCCGCTGGCAAAAGCGGGCGTTTCAAAAATGCCCACAGGGCCGTTCCAGAAAATAGTCTTGGCGCCCTTGATCTTGTCGGCGAACAGCAGCTCGGTGCGGGGCCCTATGTCCACGCCTATCCAGCCGTCGGGCACGGCCATGGCCTGGGTAACTTCCACCTTGGCGTCGGGCTTAATCTCCTGCACTATGCGGTGGTCCGCCGGCAGCAGCAGCTCAACGTTGTTGCGGTGGGCCTTCAGAATAATATTCTTGGCCTCTTCCACCTTGTCCGCTTCCAGCAGGGAATTGCCGATATTGGTGTTCTGCGCGGCCAAAAAAGTGTAAGCCATGCCGCCGCCAATAATCAGGGTATCTACCTTCTCTATCAGGCTGTACAGCACGGAGAGCTTGTCGGCCACCTTGGCCCCGCCGATAATAGCAAGGAAAGGCCGCACCGGGTTAACCATGGCGCGGTCCAGGTACTCAAGCTCTTTCTGAACCAGAAAGCCTACGGCTCCGGGCAGAAACTTGCAAACAGCGGCAGTACTGGCGTGGGCGCGGTGCAGGGCGCCAAAAGCCTCCTGCACAAAAAACTCGCCGTGCTTGGCCAGCAGCTTCGCAAAAGCTTCGTCGTTTTTCTCTTCCTCGGCGTGGTAGCGCAGGTTCTCAAGCAGCACTATCTCACCGTTCTTGGCCGCGGCCACAACCTTATCGGCTTCGGGCCCCACGCAATCCGGGGCAAAATGCACTTTTACGCCGGCAAGCGTGGCCAGGTGCGCGGCTACGGGCTTAAGGGTATACTTGGGGTCCACCTTGCCCTTGGGCCGGCCAAGGTGCGCCATCAGCACAACTTTGCAGTTAGCGTCCAGCAGAAATTTTACGGTCTTGAGTGTTTCGCGGATGCGGGTGTCGTCTACAATAACGCCGTCCTTGATAGGCACATTGTAGTCCACGCGTACCAGCACGCTCTTGTCCTTAAGATTCGCGTCCTGAATTTTAGCCAGCTTTAAAAGCGTTTTATTTTCTGTGGTCATTTTTATCTCCCGCTG
>JBBRDG010000016.1:0-40051 GCA_038204165.1 Elusimicrobiales bacterium | reverse complement strand
GGTTCACCTTTCTCTTCGTAGTCTGTACCTCCGCTTTCGGCCTGCTGGTCTCTTCGCTGTTCCGGGATACGGTCTCGGCCTTCCTGGTGCTGATGTTTTTTTCGATGCCGGCTTTCCTGATCTCGGGCTTTTCCTGGCCGTCCTATGCCATGCCGCTCTTCGTCAGGGCGGTGGCGCTGCCTATCCCGTCCACGCATTTTATGCCCGGGTTCCGCGCGGCGCTGGGCGCTCCCTCCGCCGCGGCGTCGCTGCTGGCGCCTTCCCTGATAATGGCCGCGCTGGCCGCGCTGTATTTTATAGCGGCCCGGGCGGCGATAAAGCGCGCTTACCACCCCCGCTGACCCGGCCTGAACGAATTGCTAGAATAAAAGCATGATAGTAACCGACCTTGAGCACGCCCCTAAACAGTTGCCGCTTTGCACAGCTTTCACCAAAGCGCTGGAGTTCCTGCGCAGGGGGGATATAGCGTCCCTTCCTGACGGGAAATATGAAATAGACGGCGAGCGGGTTTTCGCCATGGCGCAGCGCTACCCGACCGTTCTCGCGGAGGCGCCCAGGTTCGAAGCGCATCGCAAATACATAGACTTGCAGTACCTCGCTTCCGGCGAAGAGGTCATAGGCTGGGCGCCTCTTCAGCTTCTGGAAGTCGCGGAAGCTTACGACGCCGGCAAAGATGTCTGCTTCGGCCCGGTAAAGGCAGGGCTTTGGACCCCGGTCCGCCTGGCGGCGGGGCAGCTGGCCGTGCTTTATCCCGAAGACGCGCACGCGCCCAGGCTGGCGGCGGGCCGGCCGGCGCAGGTGTTTAAAGTGGTGGTCAAAGTCGCCGTTTAAGCGCAAAAGTCCGGCGGCGTTAAAAAATAAATATAATTAAAAAAGTACTTTACGGAGGACAACATGAGCATACTGTCAAAAACGCAGCTGGAGAAATACGCGGACGTAATGGTCTGGGGGCTGACTACCGCCCATAAAGGTTTAAAAAAATACGACACCGTGCTGCTGCGGTGCGACCTGGAAGGCCGCGAGCTGGGCGAGCTCGTGCACCGGAAGCTGGTGCAGCGCAAGCTGAATGTAATCTTCCGCTTCCTGATGAGCCCGCAGCTCGAGCGGGACTTCTACGAATTTTCCGACGAGAAGCAGCGCGGCTTCCGGGAGCCCGGCGGCGAGGAGTTTTATGGCGGCCTCAACGGCAATATTTATATACACGCGCCGTCGTCACTTACCAATCTTAAGGGCATAGACACCGCACGCCAGTCGCAGGTGGCCATAGCGCGCAAGTACGTGCGCGACATCATGACCAAACGCGAAGAGCAGGGGAAGTTCGGCTGGACGCTCTGCACCTATCCCACTGAGGAGCTGGCGAAACAGGCCAAGCTCTCCATGAAGGAATACGCCGCGCAGATAGCCAAAGCCTGCTACCTTAACGAACCTGACCCTTCAAAAAAATGGGGCCAGATTTACAAGGAGACGATGGCCATAAAGAAATGGCTCGACGGTCTTAAAATGGACGTGATCCGCACCGAATCCGCTTCTATGGACTTTGAGGTTACGCTGGGTGAACAGCGCAAGTTTCTTGGCGTGAGCGGTCATAATATTCCTTCCTTCGAGATCTTCACCTCGCCGGACTGGCGCGGCACCCGCGGCGTCTATTATGCTAACCTGCCCGCTTTCCGCGGCGGCAACTACGTGGACAAGATCCGCCTGGAGTTCAAGGACGGCCGCGCGGTCAAGATCTCGGCCAAGACCGGCGACGAATACGTGAAAAAGATCATGGCCACCGACAAGGGAGCTTCCCAGCTGGGTGAGTACTCGCTCACCGACCGCCGTTTCTCCCGGATCGACAAGTTCATGGCCGACACGCTGTTCGACGAGAACCATGGAGGCAAACACGGCAACTGCCACGTGGCCGTGGGCGACTCCTATTCCGACACCTACGCCGGAGACATTTCCAAACTGACCAGGGAACGGAAAGAGAAGATCGGCTACAACAGCTCCGCGGTGCACTGGGATATGATAAACACCGAGGATAAGAAAGTGACCGCTACGCTGAAGAACGGCAAGAAAGTCACGATCTACGAAAAAGGACAGTTTAAGTATTAAGCGGCACGTCCGTGAAGAAGGCCGTCCTCGGGGGCGGCCTTCTTTATTTGTAGGGATGGGGCGTATTTGGGATAATATAACTACTATGTCCACACTTCTCGCTGCTTTAAGAACCGAACGCGGCCGCCACGTCGCCGGCGCCGTTTTCCTCGCCGGACTTTCCGCCATGTTCCTCTTCTGCGGCTACGAGTTCATCCGCTCTCCGGCCGAATCCATCTTTATAGAGCAGTTCGGGGCGGGGGCTAAACCTTACGCCATCGCCTGCGTGCCTTTCATGATGTTCGCGATGATCTACGGTTACGGCATGCTGCTTTCCTCTGTAGGTGCCAAGAAGGCTATGGCGGTCTCCATGCTGGGTAGTTCCTTTTTTTTCGTTCTGGCCTGGCTCGGGCTCGGGCATGCCTGGGGCTGGCTGGCTTTCCTGCTGCTGGTGTTCAAGGAATCCTACGTGGTGGTGATCGCTGAGCAGTATTGGTCCTTCATCAACAGCGTGCTGAAGGACGAGGAGGGAAAGGTTTTCAACGGGCCGGTAGCCGGGCTGGGCGCGCTGGGCTCGCTTGTGGGCGGCTGGACGCTGGGTCATTTCGCGGTGCGCCTGGGCACCGAAACTTTCGTGCTGTTCGCCGCGGTCGCGATTCTGCCGGCCGTGGTCCTGTTCTGGATCGGCTACAATAAGGCGGGCGAGCCCAAGCCGGCCGCGGACGAGGCCGGCGGAAAGAAGGGGCCCCTGCACCTGAGCATTCTGAAGGAGAACCGTACCGTTCTCTTCATCGCGTTCATAATTTTCTCCGCGCAGGTGGTGGCTACCGCCCTGGATTTCCGCTTCACCACGCTGGTGCAGGCCGTTATGCCGCTGAAGGACGCGCGCACGGCCTACCTGGGGAATTTCTGGATGAACGTGAATATCTTCTCGTTCTCCATGCAGTTCCTGCTCACGCCCCTGCTGCTACGCTATATCCCGCGGCGCGGCATTCTCACGGCCATCCCTGCCGTGCACATCATCACTTGCCTATTGATGTTATTTTATCCCACCCTGGGCCTGGCTTCGGTGGCCTTCCTGCTGTTTAAGGGGATGGATTATTCCATCTTCAGGGCTTCCAAGGAGACGCTTTATATCCCCTTCTCCTACGATACGCGCTACCGCGCCAAACAGGTGGCGGATGCGTTCACCTACCGCTTCGCCAAGGGCGTCACGGCGCTCTGGGTGTCCGGCTTGACTTCGGTGGGTACCATAGCGCAGGGCTTCTACCCGGCGCTGGGCGTGGTATTCTCCGGGGCCTGGCTGGTCATGTCCTTCCCGCTTACGGCCAGGAGGGAACCTAAGTAGAAGATTGGGCTGCAGTAGTTGAGGATAGGCCGGAAAGGGTTTGAACCCGCCGGCCTTTTTCTTTAAAAGGTGATGGTGGCGGAGATGCGATGTACGGTGCCCAGGTCTCCGAAAGGAGAGAAGGCGTAGTCGACGTTGTAATCGGTATAGCGGAAGCCGCCGCCCAGCGAGAAGTTACGGCTGCCGCCGATGTCGCCGATGCCCCTGGTGTTGAAGCCGGTCCGGAGAAAAATATCCATATCGTCGTAGACCTTTATCTTGCCCTCGCCGCCCATGGCGAGGAAAGGCAGGTTGTCGCGCGACGCTACCAGGTCTGCGGTCAGGTTAAGGTAGTCTGCCAGCTTGGTTACGGTGCCAAGGCGCAGGATCAGCGGCAGCGGGGCCTCTTCCTTGTCGTAGCGCAGCGTGCCCATGATGTTCTGGGCCACCAGGCTCATGCGGAACCGGTTGTCGAACATGTAAGGCATGTTCACTCCTACATCAGCGGAAACCGTATTGTCGGCGGACTGTATCTGCGAGCGCACGAACTTGCCGGTAGCGCCCAGCACGAAGCGCTCTTCGGGGTCTTTGTTGAAGCCTGTGACGTAGCAGGCGAAGCCCACGTTCACCGCCATGTCGTAAGGCGTGAACGAGCCCAGGTCCATGCCGCTCGAGTCGGTCTTGGCTATCTTGCCGTAATTCATGTATTTGAATGAAACGCCCCAGGCGCCCACCTCGCCCGCGGTTTCGGCGTAGGCGAAGTAGTCGGCGAAGGTGTTGGCCAGGTAGGGCGCGTGCATGAACGCCATGGAATTCTTTTTTACGTAGATCAGCCCGGCCGGGTTCCAGTCCAGCGCGAAGGCGTCGTCGGCCAGGGCAGCGTAGGCCTCGCCGAGGGCCGCGCCGCGCGCGCCGGAGGCTATCTTGAGGAACTGCGCGGTGGCGGTGCCGGCCGAAGCCGAATCGAACCCCTGCGCGGAAGCGGCCGTGCCCGGCGCGACGCAAAGCAGCAGGGCCGGCAATAAAGCCGCGCGCCTGAAAATGCTTTTTACGTGCCGCCTGTTCATAATGTCGGGGCGTCCTGATGCCCGGTTTTATCTCTCCAGGGCTACCTTGAAACTCTTGCCGTTCTTCTTGTCCCTGGTCTGGATGAAAGCGATGTAGACGCCGCTGGCGGCTCTGTTCCCGTAGTTGTTTAGCCCGTCCCAGTGCGCCATGCCGTTAACGTCGGCTTTTATTTCCCTCACCAGTTCGCCCAGGAAGGTGTAGAGCTTTACCTTGGCGTACGGGGGCATATTGGTAAAATGCATCACGTCCGAGACTGAGTTCGGCCTGTAGGGATTGGGGTAAATTTTAACCTGGGCCAGGCCTGCTTCCGGCTGCGCCTGCATGATCTGGAAGGTGGAGAGGTGCCAGGTTTGGCCTATCACCCGGTTGTTGGCGGTGTCCGAGACGGAAGGCAGCGGAATCCAGACCGCATTCTGCTCGTCGAAAAGGGCGAGGATAAGCCTGCTCCTGTCGGTACCGGAAGGCAGGTCTGAAATCCTGTACGGCAGGGTTATCGTTATGGCGCCGAACACGAGGGTGGGCGGAAAATGGGTGATAGCGAGGCCGACGCCGGTGGGCGTAAGCTGCGAGACGGCCGAGATCGGCGAGGAAAAAGTGGCGGTGGAAGGGGCAAGCGTCCTAAGCACGAGCCTTGTGGAACTGCCAATAGAGCCTTGCGGCAGGTGAACCGAGATCTCGCCGTAGGACGTCTGCAGGGTTACTATGCTGTCCTGCAGCGCTACCGCGTTCAGCACCGCGGTGGAAAGCGTTACGGTAGAGCCGGCCGACTCATATTGTGAGTAGAGCCCAGACTGCCCCTGTGTCCGCACCTTGGCCCAGTAGGTGGTGTCTATCAGCAGGTTCTTAAAGCTGCAGGACAGACCCTGCGCTGAAAGCGAGGAAGCGAACACCGAGAAGTTCTGGTCGGTGGAAACCCGTACATTGTAGACCGTGACGGAGGAGTTGTTGTTGTCCAGCCAGTTCACCGTGAAACCGTCGGTCAGCATTTTTGAGAAAGTCTGTTCCGGCGCCAGGATATAAGGCGTGGCGGGCAGGGTCAGTGCCGTTCCCAAGCCTAGCGGCGGGTCGGTGGGAATTCCAGTGAGGTTAAGCGCCGACACCTGCATGTAATAGCTGGCGTTGGAGACCATGCCGCCGAATATGCCGTACAAGTTGGCCGTCACGGAGGACAGAACCAGGCCGGTAAAATCAGATTGCGAGGAGATCTGCACCTCGAAGAAGGTGGTTCCTACGGGGTTGGCACCTGGCAGCCAGGTTACGGTCAGCGAACTGACGCCGACGTCCGAGTAATTGCTTAAGGTTGAGGAACTGGGGTAAAAAGCCCCGGTTGCCATCGCCGAGAACGTGATTGTGGGGGAAATGCGGTTAAGCCGGTTAAAGGCGGTAACTCTTGAATAGTAGGTGGTGTTGGGCGTAAGGGGGGCTATCGTCCCGAAAGTGGCCGAAGACAGCACCGTGAAGGAAGATTCCAGCACCGGGCTAAAGACTGGGTTGACTGCGATGTCCGCTTTATAAACCGTGTCCGGCGGGTTGGAGTTTGTAAACCAGACCGGGGTTATCGTGAACGGCGTTATGTTGAAATTTTTCTGCGTAGGCGCGTTAGCCAGCGTGGCGGTGGCCGGCGTTACGGAATAAGTGGCCGCGCTGTCCCAGTTGACCGCTCCGGCGCGGAAGTAGTAGCTGGTGTTGGGGGAGAGCCCGGTAAGCGTCAGCCGGTCTACCGATGTAACTCCGGTGCTGGAAGAAAAAAGCACCTGGGTGAAGGCTTGTGTGGTGGCTGCTTCCACTAAATACGTTTCGGCCGTGTTTGCCTGGGGGGAGGCGGCCAGCGGCGTCCAGGAGACGGTAACGCTGGAATAGAAGACGCCCGCGAATAAAGCCGAGCCGAGGGATAAAGGCAGCGTAGACTTGTTGGACGGGGTTGCCGTGGTGTAGACGGTGGAGCCGTTGTACAGGGCCGCCATCCTGAAGTAATACCGGGTGTTCAGGTCCAGGGCGGTTACGGTCAGCGCGGTCACCGCGGAGTTGGAAGTCGCCGAGCTGCGGTGGATGTAGTTGAAGAACTCGTGGGTGGAGGCTTCCAGGGTGTAGCTGTCGCCGCCGGGGATGCCGGCGAAGTTAACCGTGGCGCTGGACTGCCACACTGAGCCGAGCGCGACCCCGGCTGGGGCGGCTGGCAGCAGAGTGGGGGTCTGGGGCAGGGCGGAGTAATTAGGGGTGCCGCTCCAGTTCAGCGTGCCCAGACGCAGGCTGTAAGGCGTATTGGGCCTGAGGCCTGTGAAAGCCAGCGTCAGGGCTTGCGGGTCGGGAGTAGAAGAGGAGAGCAGTACTCCTGTCCCGTTGAAGGCTGTGGAGGACGCTTCCAGGCGGTAGCCTTCGCAGGAGGTGCGCTGCAGGTTGCCGGGCAGCGGGAAAAGGAAGACCGTCAGGGCGTCTGTTTCCGCTACGATGGTGGTCAGGTTGGCGGAAGGCGGCGGCGCCAGCGTTATGGTGGAAAGCGGGGCGCTGTAGTTCGGATTGTCGGCGAGGTTAAGAGAAGCAGTCCGCAGATAATACGTTGTGTTGGCTTCTAGATCTTTCGCGGTAAGAGTGTTCTGGTTTATGTTTTGGGTTTGGCTGAAAATCGGGGCATCGGAGCCGTTGAAGTTCATTGAGGAAGCCTGCAGTCGGTAGCCCTGCGCCTCGCCTGCCATCATGGCGGTCCAGCCCAGCTGGGCGGAGCTGGAACTGACGGTAAGGATGGAGACGCTCTGCGGTACGGCGGCCAGCGTGGTGAAGGTCGGTTTCGTAGTCAGCTTCGAGACTCCGTTCCAGTTAACGGTGTTGACCGAATAAAAATAAGTGGTGTTCCGCAACAGCGGGGTTAGGTCCGTAGATGCGGCGTTATTGTTGACGGTAACCCAGCTAATGCTGGGCGTAAGGAGTTCCGAGATGGAATATAAAAGTTTGTAGCCCTCTGAACCCAGAGCGCCGACGCCGTTGACCGGGGTCCAGCGGATAGTTGCGCTGGTCTCGAAAACTCCGGCGTTAATGCCCTGCAGGTTTAAAGCCAGCGTGGCGGTGGAGATGAAGGGAGTTTCGGCCGTAAGCGCGCCGTTTACGCCGCGCGCGCGCACTTTCATGTAATAAGTGGTGTTTGCGCTGAGGCCGCTTATTACCGTGGGGTTGCCCTGCGGGCTGGTCTTGGGCACCGTTACCGCGCTGGTGAACCCGGGGACGATGTCGTAGGTCACTTCGTACCTGGTCCATTCCGGGTTCCCGTTTATGCTCCAGGCTGCATTAACTTCGGCCGTATAAGAGGAGCCAGCCGTGAAATACGCGGAGTTAAAATACATCCCGGTGGGGGCCGCGGCCCAGGTGTCCGTGGAGGTCTGCGTGTAATTTATGTTGGGTTCGGCTGCTATCTTGACCCTGAAATAGTAGGTAGTGTCCGGATTCAAGGTGGCGTAATTAACGCTATTGGTCGCGGGGGTACCGCTAAAAGTTACGGGAACAAAAGAGGGAGAGGTGGAAAGAACGGCCGTGTAAGGGCCGCCCGGATTTGCCCAAGTGAAAGCCGCGCTACCGGTGCTGGTGTTTATGGCCGACGGGTTCAGGCTGGTGGCGCGCGCAGAAACAACCGCCATGAGGATGGCGGCGGCTGCGCCTAGCAGTTTAGCCCTTAGAAGCATATATATAGTCTAACAGAGAACTTCCGGAAATAAATGTCAAATATGTTACAACCCGTGAATCTCTTCCGTACTTTCTTGCACGGGTCACGGTTTCTATTATATTATAATTAAAATAAGAACGCGCTTCCCGGAGCAAAATGTCATCCCAGATTTACGCAGCAGCGTCCAGCCCAGACAGGTCCACGGCCCAGCCGTGGCTTTTGTCCGGCGGCCTCGCTCTGTGCGCTCTTGTCCTCTTTTCGACCGCGCCTGCCGGGGCGAAGCAGCAGAGCACGGTCCCCGGTTTTGCGATCTCCAGCGGCACGCCGCTGTTGTCCCAGCTCGCCTCCACCGGGGTCGTGGTCGGTCAGGGTGGCAATTTTTCCGTGCAGCTCAAGGACGGGCGCTCGCTTTGGCTGCTCAATAATGTAATGACCGGTGAATTACGCCCAGACGGCCAGCCGGCGGTCTGGGATATCATCGACGGCGCCGCGGCTGTCGTTCCCAGCACCTCGCCTTATACCCAGGCCGGCGCCCTGCGCTTTGTGGTTAACGAGGCCGGCCTGCCGCTGCCCCTGCTTTCCGAGAACGCCGCCGATTACAGTCCCGCGCGCAAATTCTGGCCGCGGTCGGGCTTGTGTTCCGCCGGCAAATGCTATGTATTTTATTCGGTCATGAACAACTACGGCCCCGGGCCTTACGATTATTTCCGCGTGGGACAGGGCGTGGCCAGTGCCGATAACCCGGCCGGGCCTTACAAGAAGGCTGTCTATGGGACGCGCTATTCTTTCTGGAACGACGTTGAACCCGCTTTCGGCTCGGCTCTGCTGGCCGATGAAGACGGCTGGGCCTACGCCTATGGGCGGGTGACGACCGGCCCCGGCGACTACGCGGCCGCGCTGGCTCGCGTGAAACCCGCCCAACTGCCCGTGCGCGAGAAGTACGAATATTACAGCGCCGAGGCTTCCTCCGGCCCGTGGACCTCGGACTTGTCCGAGGCTTCCACTTTTCTGGAAAACGTACCGGAGGATTTTTCCGTTTCTTATAACGAACATTTAAAGAGTTACCTGGCCGTCTACCTGGACCAGGAAACCGGTTTCGTCCTGGCCCGCACGGGCCGTTATCCCTGGGGGCCCTGGGGAGAGCCGTTCGCCCTCCTTGGTTGCGCCCCGGAAGATTACTGCTTCGGCGCCAAAGAGCAGGCCGGCTTCTCGGCGGAAGGCGGCAGAAAGATCTATTTAACGGTTGAAAAGAAGAACGTGCCGTACCTGTACGAGATCACATTCAAATAAGGGGAACTATGATTGAATATAACATACTCGTGATAAACCCGGGCTCTACTTCGGACGAGGTCAGCTACTTTCGCGGCGAAAAAGAGGTCTTTCATAAAACGGTGCGCTACAGCCCCGAGGACCTGAAGCCCTATGAGCGCGAAAAGATAACCGCGCAGTTCGATCTGCGCAAGAAGATGGTGCTGGGGGCGCTGAAAGATAACAATGTGGACGTGAAGGAAATCCACGCCGTAATAGGCCGTGGCGGCCTGGTGAAGCCTATCGAGGGCGGCGTCTACGCGGTGAACGACGCGCTGTTGGCCGACCTGAAGGAAGGCGTAATGGGAGACCATTCCTCCAACCTTGGCGGCATAATAGCGCACGACGTTGCCGGCTTGACCGGTATAAAGTCCTTTATCGCCGACCCGGTGGTGGTAGACGAGATGCTCCCGCTGGCCCGCTATTCCGGCATGCCGGAGAACCCGCGCATTTCCATTTTTCACGCGCTGAACCAGAAGCGCGTAGCGCGCCACGCGGCGCGCCAGCTCGGCAAACCTTATGAGGAGTGCCGGCTGATCGTCATGCACGGCGGCGGCGGCGTCTCTGTGGGCGCGCACCTGGGAGGGCGCGTGATAGACGTGAACAACGCATTGAACGGCGACGGTCCGTTCACCCCGCAGCGCTCCGGCGGCGTGCCCGCCGGCGGTCTGGTCAAGATGTGTTTCAGCGGCAAGTATACACAGCAGGACATGATGCTGAAGCTTAAGGGCCAGGGCGGCCTGGTGGCCTATACCGGCACCTCCGACTGTATCGCGCTGGAAAATTACATCATTACCGGCGAGATAAAGCCCGGCTGCGGCCTGGACCCCGACAAGGTCTCCCGCGACGACGCCCGCGAGGCGGTGGACGCCATGGGCTACCAGATGTGCAAGGAAATCGGGGCTATGGCTTGCGTGCTGGAAGGCAAGGTGGACGCGATAGTGCTCACCGGCGGCCTGGCCTACGACAAGGTGCTGGTGCCTGAAGTTAAGCGCCGCGTCGGCTGGATAGCCCAGGTGCTCTCCTACCCTGGCGGCGACGAGATGACCGCGCTGCGCGCTTCGGCGGAAATAGCGCTCCGGCACCCCGAGAAAATAAAAAAGTACTGATTTTTAAATTATCGCGGAGGCTAAAAATGAAATTCAAGAACTTTGAAGAACTGCTCGGGCTTGTGCGGGGGAAGACAAACCGCATAGTGATCCCTGGCGCCAACAACGCCGAGGTGCTCACCGCCTGCAAGATGGGCGTTGAGAAACAAATAATTTCCGGCGGCATCCTGATCGGGCCCGCGGCCCAGGTGCGGGAGATGGCGGCGGGAGTGGGGCTTAAACTGGACAGCTTCGAACTGGTAGACATGTCTGATTACGCCGAGATGTGCAACGCGGCCGTGGACCTGGTGAAGGCAGGCAAGGGCGACTTCCTGGTGAAGGGTCTGGTTGATACCAAGTATTACATGAAGGCCATTCTGCGTAAAGAAATCGGCGCGGTGCCGGAGGGCCGGGTGCTTAGCCATTTTGTGCTTTTTGAGCTCGCCAACTACCACAAGCTTTTTGCCCTGACCGACGCGGCTATCATGATCAATCCGACGGTGGAGCAGAAGGTGAAGATTACCGAGAACGCAGTAGAGATTATGCGCGCGCTGGGCGTGGATAAGCCCAACGTATCGGTGGTCTGCCCCGTGGAGAAGGTGAACCCAAAGATCCCCAGCACGCTGGACGCCGAGGCGCTGGTGAAGCTGAACCGGGATGGCGTGCTTAAGAACTGCGTGGTGGAAGGCCCTTACGACGTGTATATCTCGTTCTCCAAGGAACTGGCCGCGGAGAAAGGAATTAAGGACGCCGTGGTGCCCGGGGAAACCGACATAGCCCTGATGCCGGACCTGGACGCCGGCAACCTGGTGTACAAGTCGCTTTCTTACTTCGGGGCCGGCATGAAGGCCGCCACACTGCTGGCCGGGTCCAACCTGGTGGTGATCCTGCCTTCCCGCACGGACTCGCCCGTAACAAAATTGCATTCCATCGCCCTGGCCTGCTTCCTCAAGGACGCGGTCAAGGCGGCAGTGTAAAAATAATAACCTGAGACTTAAGGAGATATGATATGGCATGGGATTTCATAAAAAAGATAGTGAAAGGAAAGGAAGAAGAAAAGAAGGACGCTGCCCTGGCCGCGGCCTTTAAGCCCGCCGCGCACAAGGCTGAGGTCGTCAAGCCGGCAGCCCCTAAGGCCGCGGAGGTCAAACTTGCGGCCCCGGCCAAAGCGAAGCCGCACGCCGAAAAGACCGACGACGAACTGGCCGCGGAGCTGAACGCTATCTCTCCGGAGATCCTGGCGCAGGCCAAAGAACCGCAGATGCGCGCGCTGATCATAAATATCTACCGGCAGATGCTGGTGGCCGGCGTGGACATCAACGACGACAAGGAAGTTAAGAAGTGGATGCGCAAGCACCCCGAGGTGCTGCAGGGCGGGCAGACCGTGAAGGTGGCCACCGTGCGCAACGAGGGGCCTAAGGTGGGCCGCAATGACCCCTGTCCCTGCGGCTCCGGCAAGAAATATAAGAAGTGCTGCGAGGGCAAGGCTTAAGGCCGGCCCTGACTAAATAAAAACCCCCGGTTTAAGCCGGGGGTTTTTATTTATATAGTTAAGTCCTAGTTCCAGGGGACCGCGGGAGTTTCCAGCGGTATTATAGGGGCAATACCCTTCGTCATAGCCTTGTTATCTTCGTTCTCGTCGCGGAAGTTGCCGTTGCCGTCTATCGAATAGCCCCAGATGCCGCCTTTGGTGCTGAGCACGTTGGAGACGGACCAGGCAAGGTCGGCCTGCAGCGCGGCCACGGGCTTAAGCGGAGTGCCGACGTTCATCGGGTTGGACATCTTTACGTCCAGGTTGAAGTGCCAGCCCCATTTTACGTTCACCTCGGTGGCTTTCACGGTGAAGTTGGTGATATACCTGCCGGTCACATCGTTGGGGCCGGGCTTTCTGCCCTTGTAGTCCTCGGTGCCGCCGTAGAAATAGGAGATCTTGTACTTTATCTTGATCACGTCCACCCCCATCAGGTTGGTGACCGTGTATACGTAGGCGTGTTCCGCAGGGCCCTGCCATTTGGCCACAATGCTCCAGTTGCTGTAGAAAGCCGGGGGAAGCGCGCTGGTGTAAGCTCCGCCGGCAGAACCGGAAGGGGCGCCGCCGCTTACGACGTTCCACGCCGCTATGCCGGTGTTGATCAGGGCGGTAGCCGCCGCTATGTCTTTATTCTGGCGGAAGGGGCCGAGCAGGGCGGGCTTTTCCAGTGCGACCTGGTTGCCGGCCTTAATGTCGGCCAGTTCCACTGATTCGCTTTTAATACCGAAGTAAGCGGGATCCACGGTACCGGCGCCGGCGAAAGCCGTCGACTGAAAAACGGGAGAGAGAGCCAGAAGGAGGATAGCCGCAGGTTTGAAGTTGGTTTTCATTTTAAGTCTCCTGAATACCGCTGTTGTATATTAACAGTATAGCTTCTTATTAAGAATGCGCAAGGGGGAAAGGGCCCAGGGTGTCCATGGGTCCTTAGGGCTTACCAGTAGCGAACCGCCCCTACGTCCACGTGTACGAAGCCGTCCGCGGGATAGTAGCCTACCCCGCCCGCCTTTACCGCCTTGGCAATGTCGCGCAGCGCAGAAGTCCTCACGCCGTCTATCCTTATATCAGTAGCCCAGCCTTTCATGTGCAGGCTTTTTTGGGCCACACCGTCTGAATTGGCAGCGAGCGTGCCGTTCATCTCGGGACTGCGATAGCCGCAGATGATGGTGATAGTCTGGCCGCCGGCCTTCTCCTGTATTATGTCCATAAGTTCTATAAGTTTGGCCGGCGCGTCTATTTCGCGGCCGGTCATGCGGCAGCGAAACAGGTGCTTTATCCGGTTCAGGGCTTCAGGGATGTAGCGGCCACTGGTATCGCGGTAGCGTATTTCCAGGGTTTCCTTATTCCACTGGTGATAAAATTTCACTACGCCGTCGCCGCCCAGGTTTACCGGGGAAGGTTCGCCGGCGAGGCCTTTTTCAACGGTCTCGGGAACGGTTTCCCGGTCCGCCAAATAGGCGGAAGCTTCGGCTTCATCCATGCCCGCGAGGTCGGCTTTGGAAAGCGAGGCGGCGGGGACTCCCTGTACCGAGCGCAGGTCGTTGGCGGTAAGGTAAATCAAGGCGAAATCCTCGGCGGCCGCGGGAAGTGCGCAGGCCGTCAAGATCAGGCTCAGGGTTATAAGGATATTTTTAGTCTTCATAAAATTTTCCGTTGGTATAGCTTAGCTGAAATGGAAACGCCCGCAAGTCCCGGAGGTCCCGACCGCGGCTAAGGAAAAGGACCCATACGTTTGGGCCCGGGGGCCCTTGACAAAACTCAACCCGCCCTTTATCCTATCTATAAGATAAGTGTGTCCTTTGGAAAATATGAGGAAGATACTTTCTGCATTCTTATTTTTTGCCATTTCCTGCGCGGCCCTGCAGCTTGCGGCGGAGGAAGGCGCCGGAGTTACGCAGCCCACTTCCCTAGTGGGGACGGAGGCCGTTGCCCACGAACTGACGCCGCCCGTCACGGTCGGCGACGATCTGGCCGTTTTTCGCAATAATACCAAAGACCATCCCGAAGTGTCGGCAGAGGCCCTGTTGCGCAAAATCTCCACGTTGCCGCACGAGGAAGTTAAGACTTTCCGCGCACAGAACTGCGATAAGATAGCCGAAATGATAGCTTCCCTGCACTCCTCCTCAAGGCAAAGTCGCCTTAGCCGGGAAGAGTATTTTAATATAACCACCAGGCTTTCCGACTACGGTATAAGGACCATGCACGCAAGGGAGCCCGGGCCTGGATTCCGCCGCGCGCCTGAGACTAAAGACCCTGTGGAAGCGCTGGTGGAAGTGCGCGTGGCCCAGGATGAAGGTGATGCGCAGAAGGCCGCCGTTGCCATGGAAACCGCCAGGACTACATATCCTGACAATCCCGGGGTGCAGATTTCGGTGTCCGTTTCCTATAATGAGGCTAAAAATTACAAGATGGCGGAAAAATCCGCCACCGCAGCTATAAATATAGACTCCAAGAATCCTGATGCCTACAAGGCCCGCGCGCTGGCCAGGGCCTCTCTGGAGGACAGGAAAGGCGCTATTGAAGATATCCAGAAGGCCATGGAGATTGCACCGCAGGATGAATCGGCCAAGCTGCTCGCGGCGCTGCTGGAGAGCCGCAAGTCCGTTCCTACCCTTAAATCCATTTCCTCGGTGGACGAGATCAAGCGCGCGCTTGGTGCCTTGGACGAAGCCCCCGAAGCGGTAGTCGCCAGACCCAGTATGCAGTTTGGCACACTGGATACAGGCAAGTCCGCAGAACCGGATTACGCCAAATCCAAGGCCTATCTGCAGACCGCGGCGGCCAAGAACCGCCTTGGCGACTACGCGAACGCGGCTCATTACGCCGGGCTGGCTATAGAGAAGGATCCCGCTAATCTTTCGGCTTACCTGGAGAGAGCTAACGCCTATAATTTTCTGGGCCGCTATGACGACGCGGTTCGCGACGCCAGCGCGGTGATAGAAAAAGATCCCTCCAGCATGCAGGCTTTTAACATGCGAGCCTGGGCGCTTAATCGCAAAGGCCAGGCAAGCGACGCCGAAACTGACGCCAGCCGTGCCATAGGGCTAAATCCCGATTTTGCCGACGCCTGGTTCAACCGCGCGTTGGCCTACGAGAAGCAGGGAGACTATAAGCACATGCTGGAGGATTTTAAGCAGGCCGCCTCGTTGAGTGGGTCCTATTCTAGTCGTTACCAGGACGCGGTGGCGCAGTACGGGCAGCAGGTTCCGGGTTTTACCGCGTTGCCGGCCGGAGTTAAACGGGCCGTAGTCGCGCAGGAGGAAGGGACGCCGGCCCAGCGCCGCCGCAACCCCTTGAGCCGTTTCCTTGTGACGCTTTTCTTCACCCTCACCGGCGGCGCGCTGGTGGCCATGGGACTTATCCATATTATGACCTCCAAGCGTGAAGGCGAAGCGACGGCGCGCGTGACCCATCCCGACGTGCTATCTCCCTCCATATTCTACGAAGGCGTGGCCACCGGCAAGTACAAGATCGAACGCAAGCTGGGGCAGGGCGCCATGGGTGTGGTTTACGAAGCCACCGACCAGTCTTTGGGCCGCAAGGTCGCCATAAAGAAGATGAGTGACGAAATCAAGGTGAACGATCGAGAGAAGCAGCGCTTTCTCGACGAGGCGCGCACCGTGGCGCTGCTGCACCACCCGGGGATAGTGGAAATTCATACTATCTTTGAGGAAGAGGATAACATTTATCTGGTATTTGAGCACGTGGAAGGGCAGACGCTGGACCGCGTGCTGGATCTGGAAGCCCGGATTCCCTTCGAGCGGGCGCGCGAGCTGTTTGGTGAAGTGGCTGGCGCGCTGGCTTACGCGCACGGCAAGAGCGTGGTGCACCGCGATCTGAAGCTTTCCAACATGATGCTTTCAACTGAAGGCGCCGTAAAGGTGATGGACTTCGGCCTGGCGCGGCACGCGCTGGAATCCGCGGCCCGGTTCTCCAACAAAGAAGTGGTCGGCTCGCCGGCCTACATGGCGCCGGAGCAGGAGCTGGGCGTTTCTTCGGTGGAGTCCGACATCTATTCCCTCGGGGTCTGCCTGTACGAGTGCCTTAGCGGCGTGCTGCCGTTTCAGGGACCGGATTTCCACCAGCAGAAAATAAGGCTGGCTTACCAGCAACCTTCCGAGATGGTGGCCGGCCTGCCGCAGGGCATGGACGCGGTTATCGCCAAATGTCTGGCGGTGGAGCCCGAGGCGCGGTTCCACAGCGCCGACGAATTTCGCCGCGCGCTTAGCGCAGTGGTGTAAAAAGCCTCACGCCGCAAAAAGAAAGACCCGGGTTAGCCCGGGTCTTTCTTTTCCTCCGCTGGTCTTTAGTGGGGGAAGAATGCTTTTTTTACGCCGTCGATGATGAACTGCACGGCGGTGGCGGCCAGCATTAAACCCATCAGGCGGGTGGTAATGTTCATGACGATGGGGTTAATCTTGGAGGCTTTCTTGATAGCTACGCGGAAGATGATATAGCAGGCGAGGCCTACAAGGAGGAACAGGACGAAGAGGATGCCGTCGTAGACTACAGACTTGGCGCGGGATTCGAGCAGAATGGCGGTGGTGATGGCGCCGGGGCCGGAGAGCATGGGGATGGCTAAGGGGGTGATGGAGACGTCGGCTTTCTCGGCGCCGGCGGCCTTTTCTTCTTCGGTTTCCTGTACGCCGGAGCGTTTGGCGCGGAGGTTATCGAGGGAGACCAGCAGCAGCAGCAGGCCGCCGGCCATCTGGAAGGCGGCTATGGTGATGCCGAAGACGGAGAACAGGGCGTTGCCGGTGGCGGCGAACAGCATTAATACACCGGTGGCGGTAATGCAGGCCGTCCTCGCCATGCGCAGCCGCTCGGCCTCGGTGTTCTCCGGCGTCATGGCGAAGAACGTGGGCACGGCCGCCAGCGGATTAATGATAGCGAACAGCGACCCGGCGCTCATCAGCGCAAAATTAAGAATTTCCATAGCTCCTAAAGTATATAAATTTCTCCACCCCGGTAGAATAAGCATGGCAGACCGCGAGATGCAAAGTCGGGGGCGGACGGGGGGACCGGGTTAGCAAAACCGTCGTGAGGCTCCGGCTTGCGTAAGCGCCGGAGCCGAATGCCGAGCGAGGGCATGGTGGCCGCCTGATGCGCATAGCGCCTGTTGCGGCACGGCCATAGGCCAGTGCCCCGTGTGGAGCACAAGCGACACTTTCTTGCGCGTTTTGCGTTCCGGTCCCCCTGGCCGCCCCCTTTGGACTTGGGTGTATTGCCTAGCGTTTGAGTTTGAAGAGGCGGGAGTATTCGAGGGCGAAGCCGACGGTGAGGTTGGAGGCGGAGCCGGGGAGCTTTTTGCCCTGGGCCAGGAAATAGTTGAGGTACGGGCTGATCATGATGTCGCCGTATAGGCGCGTGCTTACCTTGAGGTTCAGCTCGAGCCGCTGCTTGATGTCGCTGATGGTGTCCAGCCGGCTGCGCGCGAAGTTGCGGTAGTTGCCATCGGCGTTCAGCTGCAGCGCGGTACCCGGGATGGGCGTTGAGAACCGGAAACCAGTTTCAATCGAGTATTGCGTGCGTTCGGGGCTGTAGGTATAGACCTGCTCCGTAGAAAGACCAGCGTACAGCTCCTGCAGGGAAGAGCCCTCGTAAAGCTTGAAGCCGCCGCTGCCACGCATAACCTTCCTGAGCGGCAGAGACTCCTGACTGGAAAATTCCGTATCGTAAGCCACCGAAGCGTACGGCCCTGCCACCAGCGGCCCCAGCCTGCCGTTGTAGCTCTTCATCCGGTAGACCAGCTGCGTTTCGTATATGAGCTGGTCTACACTTTCCGTGGTCAGGCGCGGCTGGCCGCGCGGGCGCAGCACCGTCTTGCCGTAGTCGGCCGAGACTCCCGCGTCCAGCCTGAACCTGCCCGAATAATATTCGGAGTAGAGCCTGCCGGACCCCTGCATCTGCGTCTGGTTAACCGCGCTCAGGCGCGACTCGTTGATAGCTGAATAACCGGCCGGCCCGGTGACCTCGGTGTTTACCATCTGGATCGAGAGATTGCGCAGATTTATATGCCAGAGGTTCCTGGGCTCGGTCACGTTCCTGGCCTCTTCGCGGATCCGTGTTTCCCAGGCACCCCTGGCCCCCGCGTCGTCGCGAATTTTAGCCAGGGAGCCCAAAACCGTCTTGTAGAGCGTCCCGGGAGAGCCGGGCGGCGGCTTCTGCACCCGCAGGAAATGTTTGCCCTCCGCCAGGTCGGCCGGCATGGCGGTAAGGTAAAGCTCCGAGTCCTCCAGCGGCAGGCCGGCTATGCGTCCGTTTTTATCTATTCCCGACAGCGCGTAGTATTCAGCTTCGCTGTAGGCCTGCGGGGAATAATATTCCCCCGGATTCCAGTCCGGAACGCGCTTGGAGCGAAATTCGTTTATGAACCGGCCTGGCGCCAGCACCAGCGTCATGGGCTTATCCTGGCCCAGCCAGGTCTTCACCATGGCAGCGGGCACGTCGCCTATCACCGTGCTGCTAAAGGGATTCACCCTGATAATGGAAATCTCCGCCGAGAACGCTTTCCGTATTAAGCCGGCGGTCAGGTTAAAGAAATCCGGGATGCTATAGATTATCATCCCGCCGGGTTCCGCGGCGCTGCGCAGATCCGGCAGCAGCATGTCCCCGGAACCCAGGAAATGCCGCACTATCTGTTCCTTCATAGTCAGCTGTTCCCTGTAGTAGAAAGGCTCGCGGCCGTCGTCGGGCGGGGGAAGGGCCTCGAAGGAGGAAAGTTCGCCGCGAACCCCGGTTTCTACGCGGATCAGACCGGCGCACCTGGAATCGGGAAAAACCGTAAGGGCGGGGCCGGTATGCGTTTCCTTTTCCCATTTTTTAACTTCTACCCGCGTTTTGCGGGCGGATTCCCTGTCCCAGGTTACCGGGCCTATCAGCGCGTCTATCCCCCGCGCGTCAAGGAGCCAGCCCAGTTCGTCCTTTTTCAGGAAGGAAACTGCCACTACTACCTTGGCCTTGTGCAGGCCGCGCAGTTCGTTCACCAGCCGGTACAGCGCCCGCTCGTCCCGCGGGTCGGTAATGGTGAAGGGGGAACCGGCCAGGTCGGCCGCTATCGCCTGGTTGAAGGGTAACAGGGAGATGAAGGCCACCGTGACGCCGCCTATCTTCCGCAGGGCATAGGGCTTCACTATCTTGGCCAGTTCCGGGTCTGAGACCTGCACGTTGGAACAGATAAATTCCGGCGCAGCGGAGGAAAGCTTTATCGTGCCGTCCCTGGACCAGCGCCAGAAATTCTTAAGATCATCAGGGTCAAGCGCGGCGATATCTGTCCCTGCGGCGGAGAGGAAGGCCATGGTTTTGTCGGGGCCGGAATTGAGCACTCTCCCGGTCAGGGTGCCGCCGAGGCCAACGCTTAGGAGCACGGCGTTCTTTTTGTTGGCCGCTTCCTCAAGCATTTTCCTGCTTAGCCCGTTCAGGCCCACGGGGATGGAGATGGCGGTGATGCTGATCTTGCGCCCCGAGACTGAGGCGAAGTGCTGCATCTTTATGGTGGGCTCCCAAAGCCTTTTTTCAGGGCGGGAGGGGATAAAGAGGGCGGTGAACTTTATTCCCGAAGGCGTGAGCCCTGACAGCACCTGCGCCGGCACGCGCTCCACGCTAAAGTAGGCCCGCATCGACTCCTCCACCTCGGGCGCTAAGGTCTCCATCATATCCTGCGGAACGAAGAGGATGGAACTTCCTCCCTCAAGCAGCACGACGTCGCTTACCGGGGTGTAATCCGTGGTGCGGTTTAAATCCTCAGAGGTCAGGTCCTCGGGCGCATCCAGCACGAATTTTCCGCCGTTCGTGTACGTAGCGGAAGTGGCCGCCCGGTCCAGCTTTATTGAGGAGGTGGATTTGAGTATTTCTTCCACCGCCTGGGCCATGTCGAAACTGATGCGGTAGTCGTGATCGAAATAAAAGATTGAGGCGGTCCTGGCCGAGGCCGCGGAGGGGGCGGAAAGGAAAGCGGAGGCGAGCAATACTCTGATGAGCTTCATTACTTATAAAGATTAGCATTTTGGCCGTTTCCAGACCCGCTTTTTCGGCGTTATTTAAAGGAGTATAATGTAAAAAAGATATTTACAGCGGTGCAAGGAGCCAATTTATGAAAGCCCTCGTAAAAGCTAAAGCGGAAAAAGGCCTTTGGATGCAGGACGTCCCGGAACCCGAAGTCGGAGATAACGACGTTCTGATAAAAATTAAAAAGACCGCCATCTGCGGCACCGACATCCATATCTACCAGTGGGACGAATGGTCGCAGAAGACCATCCCCGTGCCCATGCACGTGGGCCACGAGTTTGCCGGCGAGGTGGTCCGCTTCGGTAAGAACGTTAAAGGCCATACCGTGGGTGAACGCGTTTCCGGCGAAGGCCACATCGTCTGCGGCCACTGCCGCAACTGCAAGGCCGGCCACCGCCACCTGTGTATCAACACCAAAGGCGTGGGCGTCAACCGCCCCGGCTGCTTCGCCGAGCTCCTCAGCATACCAGCCGAGAACGTATTTCCGCTCCCAGACGGCGTCTCGGACGACGAGGCCGCCATCCTGGACCCGCTCGGCAACGCCGTGCATACCGCCCTCTCTTTCGACCTGATCGGCGAGGACGTGCTGATTACCGGCGCGGGCCCGATCGGCATTATGGCCGGCGCCATCGCCAACCACGTGGGCGCGCGCCATACTGTGATAACCGACGTGAACGAGTACCGCATGGACCTGGCCCGCAAGTTGGGCCTTAAGAATGTGGTGGATTCCCGCAAGCAGAAGCTGCCTGACGTAATGAAGGCGCTCGGCATGACCGAAGGCTTCGACGTGGGCCTGGAAATGAGCGGCAACCCGCAGGCTTTCAACGACATGATCGCCAACGTGAAAATGGGCGCCAAGCTCGCGCTGCTGGGGATCCTGCCGCCCAACACCACCATCCCGTGGAGCAACGTGATCTTCAAGGCGCTAACCCTTAAATGCATTTACGGCCGCGAGATCTTTGAGACCTGGTACAAGATGTGCGCCATGCTCACCAGCGGCCTGGATATAAAGCCAATCATCACGCACCGCTACCCGGTGAAGGATTTCAAGGAAGGCTTCGAGATTATGTCCTCGGGCAAGTCCGGCAAGGTGATCCTGGACTGGACGACGCTTTAACCGGCGGCCGCCCCGGGATAACTTATGAAGTACAGCGAGAACTTCGGTAAACTTTGCGGTGCGCTGGAAGGGAACGGGGCTTTTCTCGTTGTTGAAAACAAAAAAGGCCGCGTTAATGTCATGACCATAGGCTGGGCGCAGGCCGGGTTTATCTGGGGCGAGCCGGTACTGACTGTGCTGGTGCGCCACTCGCGCTATACTCATTTGCTGTTGCAGGGGGCCGGGCACTTCAGCGTCTGCGTGCCGCGTACTGGCGAACTTTCCGCGGAACTGGCGTTCTGCGGTTCAAAGACCGGGCGGGATTACGACAAGGTCCGTGCCTGCGGGCTGAAGCTCAAGGACGGCGCCGCGCAAGGGCTCAAATATCTCGACGGCTGCGGGCTGGTTTACCAGTGCGAGCTGCGAGGCACCGTCCAGCTTAAGCGCGAAACCCTGGGGCGAGACGAACTTGAAAAGTACTACCCGGGTGCCGAAGAGCCGCATACCATGTTCTTCGGAAAGATTCTAAAGGCGGAACAATTCTGATGAAAAACCGTGACCTTTTACTGACACTGGCCGCCGCGGTAATGCTTTCCGGCTGCGGAATGCTCAAACAGAAAGCCGCGGAATATTACCTGGCCCGCGCGCGCAAGACCGTGGCGGCCCAGAACCCGCCGCCCGCCGCCATAGAGGCCGCCTTCACCGATATAGAGCTGGCCCTGTCCTATGCACCCGATTCTCAGCAGGCGGTAGCGCTGCTCGAGGACCTGGCCGAATCCGCCTCCAGGGGCGGCTTCGAGAAGGCGCAGGAACTGGAATCCGCGGTGCTTAAGAAAGCGCTGGCCGCCAGTCCATTTAACTGGGCGGCTCGCGAGGCCCTGATAAATTTCTTCGCCGCCCGGGGCGACACGGGCGGCCTTGAAGCTATGGCCGTACAGGCTGAGGAGCTGGCGGCGACCGGGAACGCCGGGAACCGCTATTGCGCCCTGCTGGCCGCGCTGGCCGCGCGCGCTTCGGCCCTGCCCTGGCTGGAGTCGGAAGGTTACCTGGCGCTTAATAAAACCCCCGAAATATTTTTTAAAAAAACCGCAGCTTACACTGCCGCCGCGGAAAAAATCCCCGTCCTTAAAGTCGAAGTTGAAAGGCTGGCCGCCTCGGACCCTTCACTCAGGAAGGCTGCGCCCGCGGAGCTGGTTTCCGCCGCCGAAGTGGCGGCCGCCGATGCGCTGCGCAACCCCGCCGCCGTCAGCAGGGTTGTGCTTTTCAGTTCCAGGACGGCCTCCGACCAGGCTTTCCGCAAAGCTGTGCAATCCACAGTGCAGGGCAACGCCGCGCTGATCAAGCGCGACTACCCGCAGGCCCGGGCTTTTTACCAGGGTGCGCTTAACCATTATCCCGGCATGCTGGACGCCGCCCGCCAGATAGCCGAGGCTGATTTTCAGGAAGGCGCTGGCATGGCCGCCACCGGCGGCGACCAGAAAGCCGCGGCCAGGTTGCTGTATAAAGCCTATGGAGAGGTAAGCGAAGCTATTACAGAAACTCTTAAGAGCGGCAACGTACTGCCGTTTATAAAACCGGAAAAATTCCTTGGGGAACTTTATTCCCTTAAGGCCGCGGACCTGGCGGCATTACGGGCGGTGGAGGGAAAACGTCTGAGGAATACTACCAGGCTGCAGTCCGAGTTCAAGTCCGCCCTGGACGAAGCGCTGAAGCTTAACCCTGAAGGCCGGCTGGCCCGCGAGCTGCTGGACCGCTATAATAAAGAAGGGTTCTGAGCCCCGGTGAAAAGATGAAGCGCAGGATCTGCAGCCGCTTTTTGTTCGCCGCCGCGCTAAGCGCCCCGGCCTTCTGCGGCGCGCAGGAACCCGCCGTTTCCACAGCCGCGCCAGCTTCCGCCGCAAGCCCGCTCATGCTTAATTTTACCAAGGACGCCCGCGATTCACGGGTGGGGCTGGACTACTCCATAAGGTGGGATTTCAAGGACCTCCCAAAGCCGGGCCTCAGCGCGTTTTACCAGGGGGTAAAGGCGGTTTCCACCTGGGATATCACCGAGAACACGCGGGTGAAATATTACGGTCTTAAGGTCAACCCCTGGCGGGTCATCATAAGCAGGGAAAAAAAGTCCGCCGCTGACGGTGCCGGCCTCGAGGCGGGAGATGGCGTGGTAGCGCGGCCAGCGCCGGAGTACCACAAGCGCCTGCGGCTTTCCGTTTCACCGCTGGTGGACGACATCAAGCGCAACTTCGACGAGAACCTCGGGGAATTCCTGTTGAAGGCCTCCCTGCGGGGAACTTCTCCGGAATGGGAGAAGATGGGCGCGGCGAACCGCAGGATCCTGGTAAAGGGCGTGCTAGCGCTGGACGTCTGGAAGCTGCCCGTCCCCGGGATAGCTACCGCCCGGGAAGGTCTTGAATTTGTAAGTAAAGACAAGAAGCCGGCGGCCGTGGACAAGTCCACAGCCACGGCCCCTTCCGTTAACCGTTAATTTTATTTATTAAAACGCTACCGCGCCGCGGCCTTCCGAGCCGTCTATCCGTATGTCCATCGGGCGTTCGAAACGCACGTGGCGGATATAGTTGAGCTCGGCCAGCGGCTTAAGCGCGGTCAGGCGTTCCCAATTTATGAAGGCTTCGGGCCCGGTCTTGTGGATAGTGAAGTAGCCGATCCCTAACGAAGTTACGTTGTGGAAGAAGTGCGTGCCGTAAGACGGGTCCACTACGAAGTCGCCGTAGGCGGCTTCTATAATCACGCGCGAGCCGGAGATGTGGTTCCATTTCACCGGGATGCCCAGCAGCGGGTCGCTCGACCCCCAGCGCCCCGGCCCTATGATCAGGTAGGGCCGGTTTTCGGCGCGCAGGCGCGCGTTCAGCTCGCCTATCTCCGCGGCTATCTCGCGGGTTTTCATTGAATCGAACTTTTCCGGGATCACGTAAATCAGGTCGGAGATGTCGCGGTGGGCGCCGTTGCCCAGCGCCTGCTCGCTCATGCACAGCAGGTTTTCCGGCTTGAGGTCTTTCAGCGTCACCTTTTTTATCGGGCTGCGCGAGACCATCGGCCGCATCTGCAGGATGTTGAAGGCGGCCTCGCCGGAGGCCGTATCGTAGTCGCAGGCGAACTCCATTTCGATATTGCCGCCCATGGCCTCTTTTCCCAGCGCGGAAACCGCGTTAAGGATGTCCGAAAGCGGCAGCGCCTCGTTCTTCAGGATTGGCGCGAAAGTAATAAGCCTGGGGCCGGGGTTGGAGATGCCGTCGTAAACCCGGTCGTCACCGGACGAGTACGTGGAGCCGACCAGCTCCAGCGAGCCGTCCGCTTCCGCCTCCGGGATCCCGCAGGTGACGAGCGCGGGTTCCTCTTCGTAGCCCAGCGGGTCTATGCTCTCAGTGGTGGAGAGCGCGATGAACTCTTTCTGAGAATTGGCCAGAAAGTCCGCCAGCGTTGAGAACTGGTGCAGGTTGTGCGGGTGCGCGGGGGAAAAGCGCAGCGCGTTATAGCCTTCCACTATGGTTTTGCCCAGCCCCAGCGCGATGTGCGCAATAGGGTCTTCGGCCTCCAGCGGCGGCACCGGGTAATAGTTGTAGGACTGCATTACGCCTGCGAAGGCCGGGTAGTAGCGCCCGCTCTCGCGCGGGCGGCCCACCACGCGCTGGATCACCACCGCCATCTTTTCTTCGTCGATGATCAGCGGGTTCAGCCGGCGGTAGGCGCGGGCCTCGCTGGAGTACACCGAGGCGTATACGAACTTTATCGCCAGTTTCAGTTCCGCCAGCCGCGCGGCCGGATCGGGGTTGCAGTTGGAGAGCATGTAGGTCTTGTAGACGCCGGCAAAAGGCTGGGTTTTTGAATCTTCGAGCAGCGAGGAGGAACGCACCGCCAGCGGGCCTTCCAGCTTTTCGATCACGGTCTCCAGGTCGCGCGTGACGTAGTCCGGCAGGCGGGCCTTCTCGAAGACGGAGGCGATGTGGGCGCTGGAGCTGTTCTCGTTGATCAGCGTCTCGAGCCCGTTCTGCTCCATGAAAAAATCGAAGACGTCGGTGGCTATTACTATGGTGTTGGGCACCGTCACCTTTACGCCGGGCCAGCGGCCCTCCAACTCGGTCTTGCTGAGCAGGAAGTCCACGAAAGCGAGGCCCCTGGCCTTGCCGCCGATGGAGCCGGAGCCTATCTTCACGAACGGGGTGTTGCTGTCGAAAAGCTTGTGGTCGAACTTCAGTATCGTGCCCAGCTGGGTCTTGTAGATAAACTGGTGCAGCGTCTCGATCAGGTATTTGCGCAACGCTTCCGGGTTGCCGAACTCCGAGATCTTCTTGGGGCGGATATTGTAGGCCGCCTCGAATTCGGTGCGGGCCAGCAGCCACTTTGAGAAATGGTTGCGCCCGGCGTGATAGAGCACGCTGTCGATGGGCACCACCTTAAGGAACTTCAGCATGGTGTGCAGGTCCGAAGCGCGGGCGAACTCGCCGCCGTTCTTGTCCGAGAACACGAAATCGCCGAAGCCGAAGTAGCGCAGGATGAAGCCGCGCAGCTGCTTGGAAAGGTCCGGCGCTGCCTTGTACATGAAAGAGGCGCCCAGCTCGCCCGCCTGCGCCGCGAATCTGGAATTAGAGGATTGAAGCAGCACCGGCATGTCAGGGTTGTCAGCCTTAATGCGGCGGGTCAGCACCAGCCCCGCTTCCGGATTGCAGACGCCGGCCAGCGGGTATTCTATATCGCTGATCACGCCTAGCAAATTGGCCTTGTACTTGTCGTAGATCTCCCAGGCTTCGTCATAGGAGCTGCAGAAAAGGATCTTGGGCCGCGCGCGCAGGCGCAGGCTCTTTTTAGCCGGGTTAAGCTCCTCGGCCATTACTATCTGGGTCTGCTTCATCAGTTCGGTGTAGATGACCGGCAGGTAGGAGGAGTAGAACTTGATATTGTCCTCCACCAGCAGCACGGCCTGTACGCCGACCGTGGCGTCGTGTTCGAAGTTGCGCGCGTCCTCGATTACGTTGATAATGGCCGAGAAGATGCGGGTGTCGCCGTTCCACAGGTAGACGCCGTCCGCCAGGTCCCGGGCTTCGTCGGGAATGTTCTTGATGTCCTGGATGTTGAAGGAGAGCAGCACTACCGGCAGCAGCGGGCGGCCGTTCTTCATGCTGCGGAAGAAATCAGCCATGTCGGTCTCGCCCACCTGGATCATGGCTATCACCAGGTCGTAGGAGCCGGCCTCGAGTTTCTCCAGGGCCTTTTCCGCCGTGGCTACGCGGGTGATCTTGGGGGCCGAGCGGGGGGAGGAATCCAGCATCTCTCCGAAGAGGGCTTCGTTAAGGCGGTCGTCGTCGGCCAGCAGGAAAGAGTCGTAGAGCGAGGCCACCAGCAGGACGTTCTTGATCCTGTTCGGCATCAGTTTCTCGAAACCGCCGAATTCAACCTCGTAGTCGCCAGGCCTCTTTGTTGTTGTCATAGCTCTTTATTTTACAAACTCTTGCCTTAAAAGGGCTATGCGCGGCCGGACTATTCCATAAAGGCTCCAGATTTACTATCTTTGATTGACGGTTACTAGCGGGCGATCTTGAATGCTTAAAAAACTGATAACTTGCGCGGCGCTGCTTTCAGGCTTAGTTACTTCCTGTTTATACGCCGGCTTCGACCCGGCCGGCTGGCAGACCAGCAGGAATTTCCCGCTGCTCGGTTCGCCCGAAGCGATAAAGGGTGGCGAGCTACGCTCCACCTGGACCGACTTCCCTCCCACTTTAAGGGCCATGGGCCCGAACTCCAACACCATGGCAGGCCGCGACCTGCAGGGCATGGTGTACGAAACCCTGCTGGGCCTGAACCCGGAAACGCTGGAATACATGCCGGCGCTGGCCGACTACTGGAAAGTCTCCCCCGATAAACGCAAATTCTATTTCCATATTAACCCGAAGGCCCGCTGGGCCGACGGCTCCCCCGTGACCTCCGCCGACGTGGTGGCCACCTGGGAGTTCAAGGTACGCAAGGACATCAAGGACCCTTATTCCCTTATGATGTGGGGCGACAGCTATGAGAAGCCCGTGGCCGAGAGCCCGGACGTGGTCTCGGTGAGGACCAAGAAACTGCATTGGCGCCTTTTTCTTTATTTCAGCGGCATGGCGGTCTATCCCGCGAAAGAGCTCAAAGGGCTTACCGGCGATAAATACCTGGAAGATTACAACTGGAAGCTGTTCATGGGCTCCGGCCCCTACGAGCTGAAGCCGGAGGATATAAAGAAGGGTAACTCCATTACGCTGACGCGCCGCCCCGCTTACTGGGGCGTGAACGAAAGGGGCAACATAGGCTTGAATAATTTCGACAGGCTTATCTGGCTGGTGGTGATGGACGAGGAGCTGGCTTTCGAGAAGTTCAAGAAGGGCGAGCTGGATTATTACTACGTGAACAAATCCCAGCGCTGGCTGGAGGAAAGCAATTTCGACAAAGTGCAGAAAGGCTGGATCCTGAAGCGCAAGGTCTTCACCCGGGCGCCGCAGGGGTTTTCCGGCCTGGTCTTCAACATGCGCAAGCCGCCTTTCGACGACCGGAACGTGCGGAAGGCCTTCGCCTATCTCTACAATCGCGACAAGCTGATAGATAAACTTTTCTTCAACGAGTACGGCTTCATCGACAGCTACTACCCCGGCAGCGACTGGGGCAACCCCGACAACCCGAAGATCCGCTACAACCCCAGGATGGCCAAGAGCCTGCTGGCGCGGGCCGGCTGGAAGAACAGGAACAAGGACGGCTGGCTGGAGAAAGACGGCGCGATCTTCGAGGTCACGCTGGAATACGGCGACCCCGGTTCGACCAGGATAAACAAGGTGGTGCAGGAAGACCTGGCCAAGGCCGGCATCAAGATGAACCTGAAGCTCATGGACCGCAATACGCTGATCAAGAAGGTGGGCGAGCGGAACTTCACGGTTTACTCGCAGGCCTGGGGCGCCCTGCTGTTCCCGAACCCGGCCAGTTCCTGGGACGGGGCGCTGGCGGACAAGCTGGATAACAACAACATCCCCGGGTTCAAGAACGCCGAGGTAGACGCGCTGTGCAAGGAATACGACCTGGCCTTCGATATCAAGGACCAGAAGCGCATCATCCGCAAGATCGACGGGATAATTTTCAGGACCCACCCGTACGCCCTGGGCTGGAGCTCGAGTTTCAGCCGCATCCTTTACGCCAACAGGTTCGGGCACCCGGAGAAATATTTCTCCAAGATCGGGGATTACCGGAGCATTATTTCCCTGTGGTGGGCGGACCCGGCCAGGGAAAAAGCCCTGGCGGAAGCCGTAAGGACCGGGGCGAGCCTGCCGGCCGGAGAGATAGAACAGAGGCCCTGGGATTAATATGCACGGAATGATCGCCTATTTTATACGCCGGCTGCTGCTGATCCCGGTTACTTTTATCGCCATTACTTTCCTGGTCTACGGCGTGCTGCGCGTGGTGCCGGGCGGGCCTATAGAACAGGCCCAGATGCAGATAAAGATGGCCATGCAGGGCGAGGGCGGCGCCGCCGGCCTGGCCAGTGACCAGGCCGAGCTGCAGATCCCCGCGGCTGCGATGGCGGAGCTGAAGAAGTACTACCATCTGGACAAGAGCATCCCCGAGGGCTACGCCCGCTGGCTGTGGGGCGTGGCGCGGCTGGATTTCGGCCGGTCCTATGTTTACAGCGAGCCGGTGCTAGACGTGATCATCTCCAAGTTCCCGGTCTCTATTTATTTCGGCCTGATCGGCTACTTCGCTTCGTGGCTGATCTGCGTGCCGTTGGGTGTTACCAAGGCTATTCGGCATAAGTCCGGCTACGACACGGCCACCTCGGTGTTGGTCTTCATCGGCTATTCTATCCCGGGGTTCGTGGCCTGCCTGATCCTTATGGTCTTGCTCGGGGGCGGCAGCTACCTGGACATTTTCCCGCTGGGCGGTTTCAGGTCGGAAAATTGGGCCCAGCTAGGTTTCTTCGCCAAGATCGCCGATCAGCTGCACCACACCGCCATCCCCGTCTTCGGCTACATCATGGGCGGCTTCGCTTCGATGACCATGCTGATGAAGAATTCCCTGCTGGATAACCTGGGGGCCGACTACGTGCGCACGGCCTTCGCCAAGGGCCTGTCCGAGAACCGCGTGCTCTTCGTGCATGCCATGCGCAATTCCCTGATCCCGCTTACCGTGGGAATAGGCCACGCGCTGGGCCTGCTGTTCGCCGGCTCTTTCCTGATAGAGAAGACCTGCAATATCCCGGGCATGGGCCTGCTTAGTTTTAATTCGGTGATCCAGCGCGACTACCCGGTGATCCTGGGCACGCTGGTGTTCCTGGTGCTGATCAGGTTGACCGGCAATATCTTCTCCGACGTGATCTGGGCGCTGATTGACCCCAGGATAAGGTTCGGCAAATGACCCTCCTTGTAAAACTCGCCGAAACCGCCGCCCTGCTCTGGGCCGGGTACCTGTTCACCCACCGGGCGCTGCCTTATCTTTATGGTAAGGCCGGCGCCGCGCTCGGGTTCGACATGAAGCTGGCCCCGCACTGGGAGAAGCGCATCAAGCGTTTTAAAACCATCAAGCGCGGCTATTATTCTTTCCTGATCATTACCACGCTATTCGTGATGTCCCTGTTCCTGGAACTGATCGTGAACGGCAAACCGCTGTTCATCCGCTACGGCGGGCGCGTTGCTTTCCCGGCGGTGGCCGAGTGGACCGACGGGCTCCTCTTCTTTAAAGCTCCCGGCGCGATGAACAAGAAATCAGATTTCGGCCAGACCGGCGACGGCGAAGTGGATTACCGGCTGTTCGCCGCGGCCCGCCGGGACCCTTCCCTGTTTGACGCGCAGGTGCGCGGGCTGGAGGCCGAAGCCGCCGGCATAGGCAAACAGCTGGGCGTTAAGCCCGGCCCCCGCGCCACGCCGGAAGAGCGGCAGGACTACGAGGACCTTCAGGCAATGCTGCCCGCTATCGAGGGCGAGATCCGGGCCTTGGGCGAAGCCAAAGCCACTTTCGCGGCCGGCAAGGCGCAGATCCTGATGCCGGTCTATCCTTATTCCCCGCGCGAGCATTTGCTGGATATGCCAGGCAGGCCGCCGCACCGGCCGGGCCCGGCCCACCTGCTGGGGACCGACGATTCCGCCGCCGACGTGTTCGCGCAGCTGGCCTACGGCTTCAGGACCTCAATGTCCTTCGCGCTGATAGTCTCGGTGCTCGGCTATCTCATAGGGATAGTCGTGGGCGGGGTAATGGGTTATTTCGGCGGCTGGGTAGACATCCTGCTCCAGCGCTTCATCGAAATCTGGTCCTCTATTCCGTTCCTGTTCCTGCTGATCATCATCGCCTCCATCATCCAGCCCACTTTCCTGCTGCTGGTTTCGCTGATCGTGGTGCTGCAGGGCTGGGTGGGCATCTCTTATTACATCCGCGGCGAGTTCTACCGCGAAAAGTCCCGCGACTACGTGCACGCGGCCGTGGCGATGGGCGCCACCGAATGGTCGGTGATGATGAAGCATATTCTTCCCAACTCGCTGGTGCCGCTGGTCACGTTCGCGCCGTTCAACGTGGTGGGCACCATCGGCTCGCTGGTCTCGCTCGATTACCTCGGTTTCGGCCTGCCCGTGGGCACGCCCAGCTGGGGCGTGCTGCTGGACCAGGGCATGAAATACCTAAAGTATTATCCGCACCTGATCCTGACGCCGTCCATAGCGCTGGCCGTTACGCTTTTTATGGTGGTGATGATAGGGGAGGCCGTGCGCGAGGCTTTCGACCCCAAGGTCTTCTCGAGGCTCAGATAATATGCCCGATCAAAAAAAGAAACTGCTGGAAGTGAAAGGCCTCCGGACCGGCTTCCAGGTGGAGGACAAGTTCGCCAGGGCCGTGGACGGCGTGGATTTCCATATCTACGAGAATGAGGTGCTGGGCCTGGTGGGCGAGTCCGGCTGCGGCAAATCCGTTACCGCGCTCAGCCTGCTGCGCCTGATCCCCGACCCTCCCGGGAAGATTACCGACGGCGAGATCCTGTTCAGGGGCAGGGACCTGCTTAAGCTTTCGTATCCCGAGATGAGGAAGATCCGCGGCAAAGACATCTCGATGATCTTCCAGGAACCAATGACCTCGCTGAACCCCGTCTTCTCGATAGGCTGGCAGCTGATGGAGGCCGTCCACTACCACCAGGAGAGCCTTACGGCGAAGCAGGTAGAGGACCGGGCCGCCGAGATGCTGGGGCTGGTCGGCATCCCTTCTCCCCGCGCGCGCCTTAAAGATTACCCGCACCAGTTCTCGGGCGGCATGCGCCAGCGCGTGATGATAGCCATGGCGCTGGCCTCCGACCCGGCGCTGCTGATAGCCGACGAACCCACCACCGCGTTGGACGTGACGATCCAGGCGCAGATCCTGGATCTGATGCTTGAGGTTAAGAAAAAGACAAAAGACGCGGCCATACTCCTTATCACCCACGACCTGGCCGTGGTGGCCGAGACCTGCCAACGTGTGGCCGTAATGTACGGCGGCAAGATCCAGGAAGTTTCCGAAGTTAAGCCGCTGTTCGACGGGCCGCTGCACCCTTACACCATCGGGCTGCTTAAGTCGCTGCCCGGGTTCAAGAACGAGCCCGGCAAACGCCTGCCCGTTATAGAAGGCATGGTGCCCGACATCCTGAGTTTTCCTAAAGGCTGTAAATTCAACAACCGCTGCCCCGACGTTATGCCGGAATGCCGCGAGACCGAGCCGGAGCTGGTAGAGGTATCTCCCGGCAGGCAGGTAAGGTGCCATAAATGTCACAAGTAAACGCTGAAGCTATCAAGCCGGCGGCCAGCGGCAATATCCTCGAGGTCTCGGACCTCAAGGTCCATTTTCCAATACACGGCGGCCTTTTCCTGCGGCAGATCGGCGAAGTGAAGGCCGTGGACGGCGTCTCGTTCTCTGTAAAGCCCGGGGAGACCCTCGGCATGGTGGGGGAATCCGGCTGCGGCAAGACCACTATCGGTAAAGCGCTGATCAACCTGGTGCGGTCCACCGGCGGCAAGATTATGTTCCCCGGCAAGGACGGGACGATGACTAATATCGCCAACCTCGGCCGCTCGGCCATGCGCCCTTTCCGCTCGCGCATGCAGATGGTTTTCCAGGACCCGTATTCCTCGCTCAATCCGCGCATGTCGGTGGAGGCCATAGTAGGCGAGCCGCTCGATATCCATATGCCGGAACTGGGCCGTAAGGAGAAACGCGAGAAGGTGGCCTGGCTGCTGGAGAAGGTCGGGCTAAGGGCCGCCTACGCTTCCAGGTACCCGCACGAGTTCTCGGGCGGGCAGCGCCAGCGCGTAGGCCTGGCCCGCGCGCTCGCTACCAACCCGGCTTTCATTATAGCCGACGAGCCTGTTTCCGCGCTGGACGTTTCAATCCAGGCGCAGATCATTAACCTGCTTCAGGACCTGCAGGACGAGTTCGGGCTGACCTACCTCTTCATCGCGCACGACCTTTCGGTGGTGGAACATATTAGCGACCGGATCGCCGTGATGTACCTGGGCAACATGGTCGAGCTCGGTTCCGCTTACGAAATTAACAGGCACCCGCTTCATCCGTATACCAAGGCCCTGATGTCGGCCGCGCCGCTGCCCGACCCTTACAAGACGAGGGGGGAGCGCATAATCCTTAAAGGCGACGTGCCAAGCCCCGCGGCGAAGCCTTCGGGCTGCGGGTTCAGGACCCGGTGTCCCATAGCCAGGCCGGACTGCGCGCTGCAGGTGCCGCAGCTACTGGAAATGGCTCCCGGACATTTTGCCGCTTGCCCCTACGCCTAGCCCGGGGGGCTATTTGAGACATTTCAGGAGGTTCATATGATCCGGATTATTCTGACCGTTATGCTTTTGGCTCCGGCAGCCGCGCGAGCGGAAGCTTTGGCCAATAAACCTGCGGCGGAGAAGAAAGAGACCGTAGTGAAGACCAGCTCTTACAGGCAGATAGCCTCCGAATTGCTGAAGAACTGCGAAGGCAAGGAGAAAGCCATCGCCGTGGCCGGTTTTTCCTATTCGGACAAGCGCGACTCAAAGGACGGCAGCGTGATCGCGGAGCGCCTCACTACCGAGCTGGTCAAGGTCAGAAAATTCAAGATCATCGAGAGGGAAGAGATAGAGAAAGTTTTCACCGAGCTGAAGCTGCAGGGGTCGGGCGCCGTAGAGGGTGATTCGATAAAGAGCGCCGGAAAAATGCTGGGCGTGGACTGGATGATCCTCGGAACGCTGACGGAACTGGAAGGGCGGCTTATAGAGGTTAACGCCCGCCTGGTGGCCGTGGAATCCGGCGAGATTTTAAGCGCTTATACCGCCGCCGTAAAAAAAGACTGGCGCGAAAGGCCGGCGAAAGAACGCGCCGACGAGAACGAGTTGAAGGAAAGCGACGAGCTGAAAGAATATGACAGGGCCATTCTTAAGTACATGGACGAGAAGACCGGGAAAAAACAGCAGATCAAACAGCCGCCTTCATTTTAAGCTCGCGGCGCGTAACTGAAAAGCCCCGCCGTAAAGCGGGTCTTTTTTATTCTTTTCAGCGCAGATTTATATAATGTGGATATGACTTCAAAACTTGCCGTTTTTTTTGCGTTGCTTTGCTGCCTGGCCTCGGAATCGCGGGCAGCCGCTCAGCCCGGCATCCCTGGCGACCTCGCGCTTTCGACTCAGGCGTCGGCCGCAGCGCCGGTCCCGGACCGGGACCCGGAGCTTATTGAGCAAATGCACAGCCTTAAAAGGCAGATCCGTGCCGAGTTTTCCAAAAAGCGCGGTTCCACTTTTGAAGAAGCATGCCAGTTCAGGACCAGGGCCGTAATCCTTTCCATCAAATACCAAAACATGCTGCGCAGAAAGGCGCAGATCCCCATGATCGGGGCTGAGGATGCCGAGATACACGAACTTATCTACGCCCATCCCAGGATAGCGGCCCACATCTTTTCCACCGAACTGGAGATTTTCAGGTCTACCGGGGCCTATGACTATAAGGCGCAGGCCGAAGCGGTTTGCGGCGACAAGGTACAGGCCGAGGCCGACTGGACCGCGGCCCTTGCGCTGGCGCAGGACGGGGAACTGCTGCGCCACCGCGGGCACCTGTATCTCGGCCAGCGCAAGCACGATAAGGCGATAGAAGATTTTACCGCCGCGCTTAAAGCCGGGGGAGTGGCCCCGCTGTACCACGCGCGGGCTATAGCCTATTACCGCAGCGACGATTATGCCCGCGCAGCCGAAGATCTGGGACAGTTCTTTAAACTTAATACCGACAAGGCCTTTTCGGTTTCCGTGGCCTCTTCCCGCATTTGTTCCGGGCTCCGCAAACACGGCTTTGCTGTGGAAGGGTGCGCTCCGGAAAACGGAGGGGAAAAGAAATGAAAAATATCATCTTCGCCTGCCTGTTCTCCGCGACCGCCGCCGTTCCGGTCTTCGCCGACCAGGGCTGCATAGAATTGTCCAGCACCACGGTGACCGCCACAGTCTGCACCCAGTTTGACTGTCTTCAGAAGTTAGACGGGGGTTGCGTGATCTGGGCCTGTGCCAAGACGCAGACTACTAAATACGTGGACGCCAATTCCACCGGGTGTTCCAGGGTGGCCAATTGCGGCGCCAGCGCGGTTTTCGAGGCTGGCGAGCCGGCAGAGCCCGATACCGACTCCACTGAAGAATGCGACTGGTACCCCTGCGTGCAGGCCGACCCGGTTACAAAAGTCTGCGTGAGCTATCTGTGCGTTTCAAAACGCGTCTCTCAGACCGCGCATATCACGTTCCCCGAGGCCCGTTGTGTGACGGCAGCGCCCAGCCGCTGGCCCGGCGCATCTGGCAAGAAAGTGGAGATGGTAGTGCCTGCTAAGCCGAAGGAAACCGCGGCTGCCGGCAAACTCAAACCCGTTAAGCCGCTGCAATAGCTGGGCCTGTTCTCTGCTCAGGCCAAAGTCCCATGCAAGTTTGGGCCCAAAGGCACTTGAGCGGGCGGTGTTTTGGAGCAATAATATTCATATTGATTAAAGTGTGTTTCATAAGCATGGGCGGTACAAAATATGAAAAAAACAAAACTGGCGGTAATTGTGCTTTTAGGCAGCATAGCGTTGATGCTGGTCTTTGATAAAACAAAGACGGTGCCGCCTTCCGATTTACGGGACGCCGTGGGTTCTCCCGAATTCAATACGGATATCCCCGCTTTCGCGAAAGACGACCGGAGCATCCCGGTATCGCAGCCGTCGCAGGCCGCGCCCGCGCAAGACCTGCGGCTCTGGAACGACTACCTGGGTAAAAATTTCGGTGGCAGCCCTGCCAGGGCGGAGCGCCAGAGTTTTAAAAGCGCCGGGGAAGCGGTCCAGACCGTAAATCTGGCCGAGATCCTCAACGCCAGCTTCAAGAGCGGGCTGACTTTCAAGAGTTCCGCCAATACCATCCACGTGAGCGGCGCTGAGGCGCTGAATTGCCAGGACGGCGGCACCAGCTGCTCTTCTAACGATAAGTATTTCCTGGTCTTTACCACTGAAAAGGGGCAGACCGTGCTGGTGCGGGCCAAGGACGTGGCCAACGCCATGTTCATGAGCGGCGAGAAAGAGATCACCTTCGGCGACGGGGATAAGTTCAAGGTAAAGCTGAACGTGAAGCTTACCAGTCCCTCCCAGAGCAGGCTGCAGATCCAGGGCGCCGGCAGGGAAGCGCTTAACGTCTCTCTGGCCGACCTGACCGGAGCCCTGCTGAAGAAAGCCTTCCCTCTTACCGTGGGCTCGCGCCACAACCTGTACTACAATACCGGCCTAGTCCAGGATGCCAAGGGCAACGGTAGCTTCTCCAAGGAAAAAGTAATAATCTTCTCGCCGAGGGGCAGCGACCCCAACAAGACCGTGAAGGCTTCTTCGATAAGCGCGTCAGGTGTCCTACTGCCAGATGTGGAAAAGGATTTCGGTTTCCGCCTGCTGGGGGAGAAGCTGGAGATCTATAAGATATAGCCGGGAAAGCCCCGCCGGATAAAAACCGCTCTAACGGGCGGTTTTTATTTTTAGGCGCGCAGCCGGTGCGGGTTGCCAAAAAAATTTTATTATGTTTATAATATAGTTAGCGGTTTTCATAATATAAACAGGAGACTCCTAATAAAATGGAAAAACCCACGCTTAAAACCAAATGCCCCAACTTTTCTTCCGGCCCCTGCGCCAAGCGCCCCGGCTGGACCGTAGACGCGCTTAAGAACGCGCTGGTAGGCCGCTCGCACCGCTCCAAGGAAGGCAAGGCCCGCCTGCAGGAAGTTTCCGACCGCATGAAGAAAGTGCTGAACCTGCCCGCCGATTACCGCATAGGCGTGGTGGCCGGTTCCGACACCGGCGCCGTGGAACTGGCGATGTGGACCATGCTCGGTTCCCGCCCGGTGGACATCTTCGGCTGGGAATCTTTCGGCAAAGGCTGGATGACTGACGCGAAGAAATATCTCAAGCTCCCCGCCGTGAACGAGTACAAGGCCGACTACGGCCAGCTCCCGGACCTGAAGAAGGCCAACCCGGCCAACGACATTATCTTTACCTGGAACGGCACCACTTCCGGCGTAAAAGTCCCCAACCTCGACTGGCTGCCCAAGAATCACGAGGGCATAGTGATCTGCGACGCCACCTCCGGCGTGTTCGCGATGGAGATGGACTTCACCAAGCTAGACGTGGTTACCTTCTCCTGGCAGAAAGTGCTCGGCGGCGAAGCGGCCCACGGCGTCATCATCCTGTCGCCCAAGGCTGTGAAGCGCATGGAAGAGCAGAACCCCAAGATCACCTGGCCCGTGCCGAAAATCTTCCGCCTGGTGGACGAGAAGAAGCTGCTGCCCGGCGAGCTGGAATACAATACCGTCAACACCCCGTCTATGCTGTGCGTCGAGGACGCCATCGACGCCCTGAAATGGGCCGAGGGCCTCGGCGGCAACCCTGCGCTGATAAAGCGCTCTAACGCCAACCTGGCCGCATTCGAGGGCTGGGTCTCCAAGTCGACCTGGATTGATTTCCTGGCCGACAGCAAGGAGATCCGCTCCAACACCTCCGTCTGCTTCAAGATCAAGGCCGACTGGTTCCTTAAGCTCTCCGACGAGGACAAGACCAAGGCCGCCAAGAAGATCACCTCCATGCTGGACAAAGAGGGCGTGGCTTACGATATCAACTCCTACGGCAAAGCCCCGGCCGGCATCCGGGTGTGGTGCGGCGCTACCGTGGAGACCTCCGATATCGAAGCACTTACCCCCTGGCTCGACTGGGCCTACGAAGCCGTTGCCAAAGAATATTCCAAGGAGACCGTAAAATGATGAAAGTCCTGATCGCCGACAAAGCCGATTCCCTCTGTGAGAAAGTTCTGAAAGAGAAAGGGCTCGAGCCCGTGGTGAAGACCGGCATGAAGCCGGAGGAACTGAAGGCCTGCATCGACCAGTTCGACGCCATTATCGTGCGCTCCGCCACCACCCTTACCCGCGACCTGATTGAGGCCGCCAAAAACCTTAAGGCCGTTGCCCGCGCCGGTTCCGGCGTGGACAACATAGACGTGATCGCCGCCAGCGAGAAGAAAGTGCTGGTAATGAACACGCCTTTCGGCAATACCGTCTCCACCGGCGAGCACGCCGTGGCGATGCTGATGGCGCTTGCCCGCCACATACCGCAGGCCAACGCGTCCACGCACGCGGGCAAGTGGGAAAAAAAGAAATTCGAAGGCGTCGAGATTACCGGCAAGACCCTCGGCGTAGTGGGTTGCGGTAATATCGGCTCCGTAGTGGCCGACCGCGCCAAAGGCCTGCGCATGAACGTGCTGGCTTTCGACCCGATGATGACCCCGGCCCGCGCCAAGGAGCTCGGCGTGGAGCTTGTCACCCTGGACGAGCTGTATGCCAAGAGCGACTTTATCACCTATCACGTGACCATCAACCCGGCCACCAAGGGCATGATCAATAAGGACACTATCGCCAAGATGAAGAAAGGCGTCCGCCTGATCAACTGCGCCCGCGGCGGCATCATGGTGGAAGAGGACATTAAGGCCGGCATCGAGAGCGGCCAGATCGCCGGCTTCGCCTGCGACGTGTACGCCAAGGAACCCGCTACCGAGCATATCTTCTTCGGCAACGAGAAGATTATCTGCACGCCGCATATCGCGGCCTCTACCAAGGACGCGCAGGTGACCGTGGCCAAACAGGCCGCCGAGCAGATAGCCGACTACCTGCTTAACGGCAAGCGCACCCACGCGGTGAACGGCGACAAGATATAAGTGAAACAGCGCGGCCCGGGTCCCCTTCAAAGGGGCCCGGGCTGTTTTTGTGCAGATACAGTCCGCTCTTTTTTTTAGCTAGTTAACGCTCCCGGGTTGTCGGGGGTATGGGCCCCTCAGGCACGGCGTCGCGAACACCGTTCGCGCGCCTCGTCACTCGGCCTCGTCGCTTACGCAAGCCTCGGCCTCCGCGACGGCCCTCCGAACCCATACCCGTGGCGGACCGGAGAACTCTGAAACATTCAAGGACCAAAACAATGGCAAAACTTCCTCTCTTCTCTCCTATCTTCGGCATCAGGCCCGCGCCGGGCAAGGCGCAGGAGATCATAGCCCCGCCCTACGACGTGATGGATTCCGAAGAGGCCCGCGAGCTGGCCAAGGGCAAGCCCAACAGCTTCCTGCACGTTTCCAAGGCCGAGATCGACCTGCCGCCCGGCACCGACGTGCACGCCGAGATCGTCTACCAGAAAGCCGCCGAGAATTTCGACAAGATGCTGAAGCAGGGGCTGCTAATCCGCGAGGGTAAGCCTTGTTTCTACGCTTACCGGCTGCAGATGGGGCAGCATATCCAGACCGGCCTGATGGTGGGAGCCTCCGTGGAGGATTACGACAATGGTCGTATCCGCAAGCACGAGTTTACCCGCCCCGTGAAAGAGGATGACCGGGTGAACCAGATCAAGTACGTGAAGGCGCAGACAGGCCCCGGTATTATCGCTTACAAGCAGGTTCCCGAGATAGACGCGGTCATAAAGAAGAACGTGCAGAAGGCCCCGCTGTTCTCCGCTACGGGCAGCGGCGGCGTGATCCACACGCTGTGGCTGATCGACGACGAGGCCGACATAAAGGCCATTGCCGAGGCTTCCGAAAAGCAGAAGAACGTTTATATAGCCGACGGCCACCACCGCTCCGCGGCCGCCAGCCGCGTGCGGAAGTTCATGGTGGAGCAGCGCGGCGCGGCCCATACGGGTACCGAGCCCTACAACGTCTACCTGGCCGCGGCCTTCCCGGTGGACGAAATGAAGATCTGGGATTATAACCGTGTGGTGAAAGATCTCAACGGCCTTACGCCCGAAGCCTTTATGGCCAAAGTTAAAGAAAGCTTTGAAGTTAAGGAAGTGACTAGCCAGGCCAAGCCGGCGGCCCGGCGAGAATTCGGCATGTACCTTGGCGGCAAATGGTACCTGCTGAAGCCCACCGTGAAAACCCCCGCTAAAGAAGAAGACCCCGTGAAAGCCCTGGACGTCAGCGTGCTGTCCGATCTTATTCTTGACCGGGTTCTGGGCATCAAGGACCTGCGCAAGTCCGACAGGGTGGATTTTGTGGGCGGCATCCGCGGCCTGGGCGAGCTCGAAAAGCGGGTCAACTCAGGCGAGATGGCCGCCGCCTTCGCGCTGTTCGCCACCTCGCTGGACGAGTTGATTAGCGTGGCAGACGACAACCAGGTGATGCCTCCCAAGTCCACCTGGTTCGAACCCAAGCTGGCGGACGGCATAGTCTCCAACCCGCTGCTATAAACACCGCCTGTTAAAGGTGAAAGAGCTCCGCCCCGCGGGGCTCTTTTATGAGTTAATGGAAAAAACGTGTTGGTTTTTAAGAGGCTTCTCCGACGGGGAAGCCTCTTTCATTAGACTTATGCTAGTCTAATCAGATGAAAAAGGCACTGTTTACGCTGTGGCCGGAAGATGCAGCGGTGGGGACATAGC
>JBBRDG010000015.1:0-43452 GCA_038204165.1 Elusimicrobiales bacterium | reverse complement strand
GAAGGTGAACATCTGCTGCATGCTGGCGCCGTCGCGTACGTAGCTGACGGTTACCATGTAAGTGCCGGGCAGCGTCTTGTCGAAGAGCTGGATCTGGTACTGGGTGCTGACCGGGTAGGTCACGGAGATATTGGTCTCCTTGAGGGCTTCGAGCATGTCCTGCACGGGCATGTTCTGTACGTTAGCGGGGACGCGCATGATCTTGAGGTTTAAGGTCACCTGCTGCCCCTGGTAGAACGACGCCCATTTGTCCGCGATGGTGATGGCTACCGTATTGTTGGGGGTAACACCGCCGAATACCATGTCGAGGCCCTGGCTGGCAGGGTTAGCCGCTTTGCGGCCGGTGGGAACCATGGTGTATTCATAAGACTTCGTGCCGGTGAAGAAAGAGCCGAAGCCGTTGGTTTCCTTCCGGGTCACGGAGTAGTTGAAGAGCGACTTGTTCTGTGTTACGTTCCCGTCGCAGACCGTTATGATCTCGCTCTCCCAGGGTTTCAGGTCGCGCTGACCGATATTAAGAGACACTTTCTGGTCATGTATCGTGCCCTGATAGTCGTAGAAGTAGATCTTGGTGCTGAATGGATTGGGAGTGTCGGCTTTGAAGGTTAGGTCTGTGCATTCGTTGACGGGCCCGTGATAGGGAGGCTGGGGGTGCTGGTGGTTCCAATCGTTGTTGTTGGGGAAGCCGCCGTGGTTATTGTTCCAATCGTTGTTGCCGGGGAAGCCGCCATGGTCATTGCCGGGGAAGCCACCGTGATTGTCATTGCCGTGGTTATTGCCGGGATTCACGGGCTGGGGATGGGGCATTGGGGGTTGTGGGGTGTTATGGCCGCCGTGGTTGCCGCCGTTGTTAATGCCGCCGCCGGGGTGCTGATCGCCGCCGCCGTGACCGCCGCCCTGGGGAGGGGCTTTCAGGGTTTCTACGGTTTCAAGAATATCGCTTATATTCTGGTCGAAAGAATCCGCCGCAAAGGCGCCGGATGAAAGTGTGAGGAAAAAAGCTACCGCGAATAATCCTGATTTTTTCATGAACCCTCCAGTTTGTTGCGCCTCACTGCGGCGCCTTGGATATATTCTAGGTAAAAGAGTCAGTTTAAAATAGAGGCTATGGGCCCAGAGGACAGGCGTTTTATAGCCTGCCGAACCTGGGCCCTTTGGGAAAGTCTATCGGATGGGAGAAGTGCCGGGAAGAATTACCGAGGCGTAGATTTTATTTACGCATTCTGCGTAAGGCGCGCGTTTTTCCGGGGTGAAGTCGCGGTATACTATTTCCACCGCGCGGCCCGCGCCGAACATGGCATGGTCTATCGGAAAAATATTTTCGTAATCTGGCGGCAGGAATTCTTTTTTGATCTCCATGCGCAGGCCCCAACCGGCCAGCAGCGAAAGGCAGTAGACCCATTTCTGGGAGGCGGGGTTGAACAGCTTGAGCACGGGGCCGGGATTTTTAGAAGTGTTGGGGCGCATCTCCCAGGTCTGGCCGGGCAGGTCCCCGGCGGCGGCCATCAGTTCGCCCCAGAACTGCATAAAAGTTTCGGCCGATTTGGGATAGCGCACGGCGATGTGCCGCACGAATTTTTCAAATTCGGCGCGGATCAGGGCCGGGTCGACCTTCATATATTTCGCCTTCTCGCGGTTCTCTTCGTCCAGCTTCAGGCGGGTGATCAGGTCCTGCAGGGCCGCGGTTTCGATTTCAGTGGCCGGGGCCAGGTACTGGGCGCGGAAAGTTACGCGGTCCCCGGTGAGAGGCTGCACTGTTACGTTGTCGCCGGCTACTTTGACCACCACGCACAGCGCTTTGTTGATGGTATTGCGCACGGGGGCGTAAATCTCGAAAATTACAGGTTCCATTGCCTAGATAATATACAAAATTTTAAAAATCAGTCGTAATGGCTTTTGCTCCGGCCGACAGGCGCCAGCCGTGTAACTTTAAGTTGGCGGACTAATACCTAGTTCGGCCAGACCAGTTTTTAGCGGCGGCTAAGTTATTTTAAGCAACTGCCAGGGGAACTGAACACGCGTCCCTTCAACTTGGAGGCCAGCGGGGGTACAGGTTTTTCGGCCGGGAGTTCTACGCAGTCTATCTCGTCCAGCGTGAAATACTTCAGGATCTTTCCTTCCAGATAGCAGGTTTCGCAGGCTGTTAGCGCGCCGTAGATTTCGGCCGGGCCGGAGGCAGCTTCCATTGTTTTCAGCGCGCCAGCCCCTCCGGGACCGCGTGAATATTTTATATAAGCCAGGGCCAGGTAGCCGGAATAATCTTCCGGTGCCACAATTATATCCGACCATCTGCGGCGAGTCTCCGGATCAGGCTCGCCAGAGACGGCGCCGGAAGACAGGCGCATCCCGGAATATTCCGTGGCGTAGGAACGCTCCGCCCAGGCCCGGCTGGAGACGAAGACCTGCACGTCCCCGTAAAGGCCGGCCCTGTTGTTCTGTCCTATCCCCGCGAAAAGGTAGTCCCACGCGCCGTACAGCCGGTCCTCGAATGAGGGCGTGAAGGTGTAGGTGGAAACCACCTGGCCGTTCAGGATTCCTACCTCGCGCGGTGCCAGCGCCAGGTCGCTCTCCAGGATCCGCTCGAACCTGTTTCCCTCCATTCTTATTATGACCGGCGGGGCGGCCGCTCCGATCTTGGCCAGCACGGCTTTTTCGTCCCTGGTCAGCGGGGCGGTGTTTTCGGCCAGGGCCGCCAGGTTGCGCGCGGAAAGCCTTGCTACTCCGCTCTGGACGAGGTTCTCGAAAGGATGGGCGTATTCCAGCGTCCCGCTGCTCAGGTGCCGCAGCAGGAATTCGGCGTAGGCGCGCGTGCCCGCCAGTTTTCCGCCGTAGCGCCGGCTGGAAAGAGAATATTTCTCGGTGGCCGAGAAGGCCCGCGGGTAATCGGTGATAAGATAGGACGTGCCCAGCGCCACCTGGCGCGCGCCGGCCGCGTTATGGTCCAGCACCGCCCTCGCCAGGTGTATGCCCTCCACGTCTATGGTCCCGGCGTCGGGGGGAAGGGCGGCCAGGTAGGCCGCGCTTTCGGCGAGCGGGCTTTTTGCGGTCTGGTGGCAGAGGCCTGGCCCGTAGCCGGAGACCGCGTTGGGCAGTTCAAGGCGGCGCCCGGAACCGTCAAAGAAGCAGTCCGGGTGTACGGCTGAGTAGGGCGTGGCGTACTGGAGGCTGCCGGCTGAGCCGGCGAAATAGACGGAGTCGAACCCTACGCCCGAATCCAGCAGGGCCTTTACCGTGGCGCCCAGGATGTCGCCGTACCAGGAATCCCTGGTCTCCACCGCTACGTAGGAGCGGCCTCCTATTTTAGCTTCGAAAGCCCTGAACCCGGAGCCGCTGAACTCCCGTTTCACCAGCGGCCCGAAAGCGTCTTTTAATTCGCGGTAGTATCCAAGCAGCAGACCGGAAAAATTGCGCGGCGCCCCGCCGGCGGAAAAAGCCTCCATTACGCCCGGGCAGGGCAGGGCGGCCGGAGAGGCGGTGTCCACCAGGATTTCGGGAGACATCCCGTGCCGGCTGAAGTACAGGCTGTAGACACTCCGCACGTTGAAGAACCAGGAATCTCCGGCGAAACCGCACAAGAGCAGGCGCGGGCCTGGAGTTCCGCCGTAAGCCAGGTAAGCTTCGAAAGCGTAAACGGAGCCGGGAATATTGAGGCGGTACAGTTCCACGGGAGGGGGGGATAGCAGGCGGACGGCCTCCCGAAAAGGGCGGCGGGAAAAAAGCACAGAAGGCCCGGACGGCGCCAGCCAGTTAAGGACTTCCGCCATCGGGCCGAGCTGGCCGCGCAGGTAGCCGTCCAGATCACGCATCGGCAGCGAGGCGGAGGAAAGCCCGGCTATTGCGGGTTCAAACCCCGGCCCGGGGGCCGGAAGCGCAGCGGCGCGCCGCGGCAGGGCGACCTGCTCCATCACCGGGGCGCTGGAGACCGAAAAATAGTAGGCGGTTTCCTTCAGCGCCGCGGCCAGCGCGGCTTCGCGGGCGGCGTCAATAAGCGTATTGTTCCTTATGGCCCTGGCGACCGAAGAAAGCAGCCCGTCCAGCGGCATATTTGCCGGCGAGGAAGTCGTCAGGACTTCAGCCAGCACCGCAGTCTGTTTTTTAGCGAGCTCGTCGCCCAGGCTCGGGGCCGTGTCGTAACGGCTGAGATAATACCGCACGCTCCCAAAATACTCGGCGGCTATGGGCGCGCGCAGGGCCGCGGCGGGATTATCGGCCGGCAGGGCGCGCGACAAAGCGGGCGCCAGCAGCAGCAATGCGCATAAGAGGAAAGGTCTTGTATGGTTCATTCGTTATAATAGCGATAGCCGGTACAACTGGCGGAAACGGCCACGGGTATACTATAGGGGTTGAAACGCGTATTGTCAACCCGTGAACTCATTAAGTAAAAGGTAGACGTAGTCTTTTTGAGCCGGCCTTGTTTTGTAGAATATGGTTTCAGGTCTGGCGAAATGAAGGGGCGGCGTTTTTTTTAGCCGTGCGGATTTTAAAAAAACAGGATCAACTAATGGCCACTATATTTTCGGATACTCTTATAAGGCTGCGCAGATCGTCGGGCTTTCCCACCGCGTACAGGTTTTTTCACGACAACGGCGGCGACAAGGTGCTGGGGATGTGCTACCGCAAGTACCTTATGATGGAGCAGGGCCGCATACTGCCGCTGTTCAAGCACCTGCGCGGCTTTCTGTTCGGGCTGCGGCTGGTACGCGGCAGCGCGCCGGCCAGGGAACTGGTGGGCGCCTGGCTCAAGGCTATGGCGGGGGATGAACTTTTTGAGGAGATCCTGAAACCGATGCTTTCCGACAAACCGGCGGTGCTGGTGCTTTCGCCCGCTCAAAAGGCGTTAAGGGAGGCTATAGCCGGGCGTAAATTTTATATGACGGTGCCGCAGTTGGAAGCCTGCGCCGCCAGCCCGGAAAGCCACCTTTCCTACCAGCTGCTGGCCAACGACTCGGGCGTGTGGACCGCGGAAAAGCTGTCGGAGTCGGCGGGGATATCGAAAGCCGCCGCCGAGAAAATTATAAAGAAGTTCTTAACCGTTAAGTTGCTCCGGCGGGTGGGCAAGGGCTATAAATGCCCGCTGGCGGGCGCGTATGTTGAGGCTCCCAACCACGGGGCCGCGCCGGAACTCTTCGACAGGTTGTCGAAGCGCCATGAGGAGCTTGCGGCCTCCGGGGAGCGGCTCTGGTTCCGCCGGGGCATTATCAGGGCCGACGAGGACGCGCTTAAGGATTTTTTTCAGCTGATGTCCGTTAACCTCTCTTCCGTAACCGCGTACGCGGTGAACGAAAAGACCCCGAAGTCTGCGCTATTCGTGGTTGAGGCTAAGGCGGTAAAGCTGCGTAATTTTTGACACCGGTTTTTTTCAGCCGTAGCTGTGCAGCCCCGACATAAGGTAATTGACGCCGAAATAAGTGAACATCACCAGCGCAAAGCCCGCAGCCATGAGCTTTGCAAAACCGCTGTCCGTCCAGCCCCTGCTTTTCCTGAGATGGATGGCAGCGGCATAATACACCCAGGTAATGAGTGACCAGGTCTCTTTGGGGTCCCAGGACCAGTATGAGCCCCAGGCCGAGTTCGCCCACACCGAGCCGGTGATTATGCCCAGGGAAAGCAGCCAGAAGCCCGCCAGGGTAGTGCGGTAAATCAGGGGGGGCAGGGCTTCGCGCCTGACCGACTGCCGCGGATCCTTCAGCAGAAGGAAGGCCAGGGAAGCCAGAAAGCAAAGCGCGAAAGCCCCGTAACCGGCCATTACCGTGCTGACGTGCACCAGCAGCCAGTTGGATTGCAGGGCCGGCACCAGCGGCGAGATGCCCGAGTTCAGGAAGGACGAGCCGGCGGTGCCCGCTACCGCTAGTCCCGCCACCCAGGGCGCCAGCCATTCGGGCGAGGAGCGCGAGTAGCGCAGGAAGAGCAGGTAAACGGCGATGAAAGCCCAGAGCATGAAGACCAGCGACTCGTACTGGTTGGCGAAGGGCGGCCTTCCCGCCCAAAACCAGCGCAGGGAAATCTGCGCCGCGGAGCAGGCCCAGCCGGCGGCCAGCGCGTAAAGCGCGGCGCGGAATCTCCAGCTTTTGTTCAGCAGAAACCCGGCAAAGGCCGCCGCGACCGCGGCGCCGTATAGTACGAAGGAAGCTTTTTGGAACATTTCCATCATGGTTTAATCTCCTTCCAGAAAGCCAGCGTAAGGCCCGCCATCAGCAGCGCGAACCCGGCGTAGACTACGCCGACGCTGGGATCTTTTGAGACCTGGATGACCGTGAATCCGGGGCTGGCGGCGTCGTAGCCTTGCTGGAAGAAGCGGTAGCCGCGGTAATGCGCGGGGGAATTAACGCTTATAGTTTTTTCCATTTTAAGCGCGCCGTTCTCGTATACGGTTATACCGCTTTCGAATTGTTTTATCCTGGGCGGGATGTATTCATAAACAAGCTTCAGGCCGTATTTGTCACCCGGGGCATTGTAGTCCGGGTGCAGGGCGAACAGGTATTGCGGTCTGCGGGTCTTGTCATCATTATAGACTATCGCCAGCGCCGGGTTGGTCGGGGCCTCGCTGTAGCTGACGGGGCCGGCCGCGCCTATCCGGAAATCCGGGTAGAAAGCCAGCACCTTAACGTCTCCGGGTACGGCCTTAAGCCCGGCATTGCGGCCCGCCCGCACTTCCGCCGATTCCGCCAGTTCCGTCCCGTTCCGGATAGCGTGAAGAAAATGCTTCTCGGCGTCCCAGTAGGTTATCCGAAAATAGTTAAGTTTTACTTCAAATGGCAGGGCCTCGGCCTTACCGGAGTCGGTCATGAATTCTTTGCGGGTTTCTCCCGTTCCCAGGGCCAGGTAGCCGCTTACGCGGGTGACCCCGCGCAGCGCGCCGCCCGCGAACAGCAGAATTACCGCCAGGTGGCTTATGAGCACCCCTGGGCGCAGCCTGAGCGGCCGCCAGCGCCTGACCGTGCAGGCCAGCAGGTTGGCCGCCGCGGCGGCCATCAGGGCCAGAAACCACGGGCTGGAAAAGACATTGTCGACGCCTGACTTCAGCAGCCAGGCCGCGCCGCCTTGCCCGAACTGCGCCTGGTATTCCTGCGGCGACAGGCCCTGGGGAAAAATTCCGCCCAGCAGGAAGGCGGCCAGGATGAGCGCTATCAGGCCCATGAACAGTTTTATGGAAGACAGAAAGTCTATGATCTTCGGCAATTTAACCCCCGTTTAAAACTATTCTGCGGAAAGGCGGTGGCAAAACAGGGTCTCCGCCGACAAAGAATTATAACATAGCCGGGCACCTGGAGGGACGGGGAAGAGGGCTGCTTGAAGGGGGGGAACTCTTGACGGGGGGGAACTCTTGACGGGGTACAGTAATCTGTTATATAAATTACCTAGATTAGTCGGGCAGGCGGCGGCGTTCCTGCCAGGGGGATTAAATGAAAAAGATATTGTTTTTTAGTCTGGCTTTTGCCGGATTGCTGCTTTTGGTGAATCGGGGCGGCCGGCTTTTTGCCGGCGAGGGCTTTCTTTATAACGGGAGCCTTCCCGCGGTTACCATCCCGGTGGAGAACCGGGAGACGGACGCCAAGGTAAGGCTGGGGCGGCAGCTGTTTTTCGACAAGCGCCTCTCCGCCGACAATACCGTAAGCTGCGCCACCTGCCATATTCCCAAAACAGGCTGGGCCAACCATAGCCCCACGGATACGGGGATAAAAGGTCAGGTCGGCGGGCGCAATTCCGGCTCCATTATAGACGCCGCTTATATGAAAGTTCAATTCTGGGATGGCCGCGCCGCCACACTGGAAGAGCAGGCCGTCGGCCCGATAGCAAACCCTATAGAAATGGGAGAAACCCTGGAGAACGTTGTGAATAAACTCAACGGCATCCCCGGTTACAAGGCGCAGTTCAGGGACGTTTTCGGTACGGACGCCACGGCGGACGCCATTGGGAAGGCTATAGCGGCTTTCGAACGCACCATAGTTTCCGGGCCCGCCCCGTACGACCTCTACCGCCAGGGAGACCTTACTGCCATGACGCCTGCGGCGGTACGCGGCCTGAATATCTTTAACGGCAAAGGGCATTGCCTCCCCTGCCATAGCGGGCCGGCCTTCTCCGACGGTGGTTATCATAACCTCGGCGTGGGTTACGCGAACGGAAAATATAAAGACGAGGGCAGGTACGCGATAAGCAAGAACCGCAAAGATCTGGGCGCGTTTAAAACGCCAGGCCTGCGCAACACGGCGCAGACCCACCCCTATCTGCACGACGGTTCGGAGAAGACCCTGGCGGATGTGATAGAGCTTTACAATAAAGGCGGGGTTCCCAACCCTCACCTGGACCCGATGATGCTCCCGCTTAATCTTACAAAGAACGAAAAAACCGACCTGCTGGCTTTCCTAAACAGTCTTAACGGACCGGTTCCGGAAGTCGCAGAGCCGGTGCTTCCCAATTGAATTGAATAAAGGGTGATAATAATGAAAAATATATTTTCCAGATACGCTCTTGCTTTAGCGGCCTGCCTGGCCGTGCTGGGAACCGCGGCGCAGCCCGCCGGCGCCGTGCCGGTCTTTGCCAGAAAATACGCCTTTAGCTGCACCATGTGCCATTCCAATTATCCCCGGCTTAACGATTTCGGCACCAGGTTCCGCCGGAACGGCTACCGCCTGCCGGGCCGCGAGAACGACGAGAAAACGGTACTGCAAAGCCCGCCTCCGGTGGCGCTGCGCACTACCGCGGGTTTCAACTACAGCAAGACCACCGGGAACGCCAACCCGGCGGTGCGGCAGTTCCAGCTTAACGGCCTGGACCTGCTTTCGGCCGGGCTGCTGAGCCAGGACGCCGGCTATATTTTCGTATACACCCCGGTCATTACAGGCTCAAGGGGCGTGGCCGCGCAGGACGGCGCGCTGGAAATGGCCAGTGTAATCTTTCCCAAAATAGGTTCCTCCAGCTGGGTCAATGTCCGGGCCGGGCGTTTTGAACCCGCCTATGCCGCCATCAGTCCCAAGCGGCAGTTGGGGGTTGCGCCTTATGAGATATATGATTTCTCCTTCAAAAACGGCATGGCGCTGAACCAGACGCAGTCCGGCGTGGAGTTTACGGGCTACGGCAGGAACGGGGCGAGCTATGCCGCAGGTTGGGTGAACGGGTCAGATACCGGCAAAGCCAGCCAGGCGGCTTCGGATTTCTACGCCAGGGTGGAGAAGGTTTTCGGCGAGGGCCAGGGCCAGACGGCCGGGCAGCGGATAGGCCTGATGGGTTATTCCGGCAGCGCGGTCCCCGACACCACCCTGCCGGTTACCGGCAGCAAGGCTTTCACGCGCGCGGGCATAGACGCCAGCCTTAACTACAGCCACCTGAACCTGGCGCTGCAGTATATCAACGGCACCGACAATAAGGCGCTGTGGGGAAAAAATAATAATGTGAGTTTTTCGGGCGGATTAGCGGAATTAAGCTATCTCCCCGCCACCAGCCTGGTCTGTTTCGCCCGCTACGACATGGTGAACACGCCGGACTCGCTTAATATGGACATTTCCAGGTGGACGCTGGGCGGCAGGTATTATCCGGCCGACAACCTCGCCCTGCATCCCGAGTATTCTTACCGCACGCAGGACGGAGCCACGGGAAAGATTACGGAAAATTTCTTTACCGCCCGGCTGGATTACGCGTTCTAGCGGCCCGCGCGGCGCCCTCCGGGTAATAGGGCGCCGTTACCGGTCAGGTCTGGCGTAACTTCTATAGCGGTTTCTGACAGCATCGATCAAAGCCTTTCCATGTTTTCTTGCCTCGGCCGGAGCGGGACTTAAGTCCCGGTTCGTGCCGTATGTTTGCAGGAGGGGAATGCGATGGATTCTGTCATTAACTGCCCGAACATCAACAAAGATGTGGGCATTTTAAAAAATATCTGCGCCGAGTCGTCCACCTGCGACGGTTGCCTGAGCGGGGATATCATGGCGGATTATTTCCGCGATACCATGCCGGACGACGTGCCGCAGGCCGAGTTTGCCCGCCGGATCTCGTTAAATAAATGTCCTTACTGGAGCGTCACCCCGCCCCCGAAGGCGGAGAGACCTCAGGAGCAAAGCCCTGGGCCGGTAAGCAAACCCCTGCCGGAAATAAAGATAGACTTAATTTTCCCCTGCCCGAACCACAACAAAGATGTGGGCATGGCCGGGAATGTCTGTGTCGAATCGGATAAGTGCGACGGCAACTTGAGCGGGGAGAGCATGGAGAGTTATTTTCGCGATACTATGCCGGCCAACGTCGAGCCGGCAGAGTTCCTAAGCCTGCTGGCGGCCGATATCTGCCCGTATAAAAAGGACCACCGGATCCCCGAGCCGCCTAAGCCGCCGGCACCGCCGCCTGCTCCGGTCCCGGAACCACCGAAACCTAAACCCGCGCCCGTTTATGACTGGACCATGAAGCCTCAGGGCGCAAAGCTGCTCTTTGAGAAGGAGCAGAAGCCCGGCCCCGGGGTTAAGAAACCTAAGCCCTGATAAAGGAGCCGCCGCAGTTAAGAATCTGTGCGCCTGACTGTTCTTATTATTCATTGAAACTAGGCGCAAATATCTATAGAATACGTGTATGACCGAAACATGGCGCTTTAAAGATGAATGGCTGCTGCGAGCCCTGTCTGGGCTGAAGGGCGCGGATGAGGCGTTCATCGCTACGGCTCGCTTTGAGAAAAAGCCATATATTTCGCTGGCCCTGACCGGCGCCGGAGTAATTACGGAAGAACAGCTGGGTAAGGCTGTGGAATTTACCTTCAAGGTGAAGTATCTGCCGTTAGCCACGGAGAACGCCGATAAGTTCGGGCTCACGCTGCTGCCGGAGAAGGTCTGCCGGAAGTATAACATGGTGCCGGTAGGCGTTTCCGAGGAAGTGATCCGCCTGGCCATGTCCAACCCCCTTAATTTCGACGCGCAGGCCGACGTGGAGGCCATTACCGCCCGCCGGGTTACGCCGTTTTACTCCCTGCCTACCGCAGTGGACGCCTGCCTGGAGCAGCTTTTTAACACCGATACCGTTATTTACGACCTGTTAAACAAGGTAGAGGCTCCGGATGAAATACAGCTGCTGAGCGGGGATGTTGCGGCCGCCGAGGGCTTCAATATTTCAGCTCCGATGGTGACGCTCGTAAACTCTATAATTTCACAGGCTTACCGCAAGCACTCGTCAGATATCCACATCGAGCACGAGCAGAAAATGAGCCATGTCCGCATCCGGATAGACGGCGTGCTAAAGACTGTAATGGCTATTCCGCGGCATCTGGCCACTGGGCCGCTGGTCTCGCGCATCAAGATCATGGCTGACCTGGACGTATCCAACCATATGCGCCCGCAGGACGGCAGGGCCAAGCTCAGCATAGGCGGCGCCGAGGTGGGCCTGCGCGTTTCCACGCTGCCCACTTCTTATGGCGAAAAGGTGGTAATGCGCATCCTGGACCAGCGTGCGGCCGAAGTGCCTTTTGACAAACTCGGCTTCGCGCCCGAGGTTACAGCCGTGCTGGAGACCTGCCTGGCGGCTTCGCAAGGCATCATTTTGGTAACCGGGCCTACCGGCTCCGGCAAGACCACCACGCTTTACTCCGTGCTGAACAAGACCCGCAGCGAAAAGACCAACATTGTGACCGTGGAAGACCCCATAGAATACAAACTGGCCGGCATCAACCAGGTTCAGGTTAATGAAAAACAAGGCCTCACCTTTTCGGCGGTGCTGCGTTCCGTGCTGCGCCAGGACCCCGACGTGATAATGGTGGGCGAGATCCGCGACCGCGAGACCGCGGACATCGCCTTCCAGGCCGCTATGACCGGGCATATGGTCTTCTCTACCCTGCATACTAACGACTCTGTTTCCACCATAGGCCGCCTTACTGACATGGGCCTGGACCGTTTCAAGATCTCGCCCGCGCTGCTGGCGATAACCGCGCAGCGCCTGGTGCGCGGTCTCTGTCCGGCGTGTAAGGAAAGAATACCCGAGTCGGAAATAGATCGGACGCTGCTCGAAGCTATGGGCGGCTATGGTTTTGAAAAAGCCGTTTACAAGGGCGGCGGCTGCAAGAACTGTGAAGGCAGCGGTTATGTGGGCCGTACCGCTATGGTGGAGATTCTTAATATTACCCCCCGCCTGAAGGAACTTATAAACTCCGGCGGCAGCGCCGCCGAGATTACCCGGTTAGCGCTGGAGCAAAAAGTCCTGCGGACCCTGACGCAGGACGCGCTTTGGCACCTGTCTCAGGGTCACACGGACCTGACGGAGGTCTCTCCGTATTTAACTTTGGGCAAGAAGGGAGCCGCCATAGCAGCTCCGCTGGCCGCCGCGCAGCCCGTGGCCGCCGCGCAACCTGTGCCCGCCGCGCAGCCCGCGGGCAAGCTGCGGATAATGGTCGCCGACGACGATCCCGTAATCCGTATGCTGCTTAAAAAATTCATCGAGGGAGCCGGTTTCACCGTTGTGGAAGCGGTGGACGGCGAAGAGGCGCTTGCCGCCATAGCCTCCGTAAATCCGCCCGACATGCTGCTTTCAGATATCAACATGCCTAAGATGGACGGTCTCCAGTTGGTGAAAGGCGTGCGCGAAACGCTGGGCCTTTCGGACCTGCCGATAGTAATGCTTACTACCGAAAATTCGGACAAGAGCCAGGAGCTGGCCTTCAAGCTGGGCGCCGACGACTACATAATAAAGCCGTTCAAGGCCCCGCTGGTGATAGCCAGGATAAACGCCGCGCTGCGCCGCGCCGGGAAACTGAAATAAGTTTTTCCCGTTCCGCCTCCGCCCGCCGCCCGGCGCGGCGGAGCCGCCCCGCGGTTGAAACCAAAACGCCGTCCCGCGCGTACTAAAGATAATGGGTGAAACCGATATTGAGCTGGCTCGCCGCTGCCTGGAGGGGGACAGTTCCGCTTTTTCCGGCCTCCTTGAAGCCTACCAGGACCGCGTGTACAGCTTTGCGCTGCGCCTGCTCCGTGACCCGGCCTCCGCCGAGGACGCCGCGCAGGAAGCCTTTGTGAAAGCCTTCCGCGGCCTTGCCTCTTATAATTCCGCCTATCCTTTTTCCTCCTGGCTGTTCCGCATAGCGCATAACGCCTGCATGGACGCGCTGCGCGCGCGCAACAGGACCGTGTCCATGGACATAGAGGATTTTCCGGACCTGCCGGACCCGGCACAGGGCGTGGAGGACAGCGTTGCCGACAGCCTGGATTCCGCCCGCATCGAAGCTTTGCTGGCTTCCCTTCCTCCTTTATACAGCGAGGTGCTGCTGCTGACCTACCGTGAAGACATGGGCCCGGCCGAAATAGCCCGCGTGATCGGCGCGCCCGAAGGCACGGTTAAGGCCAGGCTGTTCAGGGCGCGCGGGCTGATAAGGGCTAAACTTGCCGCGGGGAACGCAACCGTTTCAGGGATAGGAACGTAATATGGATATGGACGCCTTGAAGACCGACAAACTTATAGCCGGCGCTATAGCCGCCCTGCCTTACCGCAGGCCTTCCGCCGGCTTCAGCGCCAGGGTGTTCGCGGCTGCGGCCACGGCGGAGGCGCCCCAGGCCTGGCTGGCCGGCCTGATCAAGGCGGCGGAGCTGACGGTAACGCTTTGGACCGCGGCGCTGGTGCTGCTGGCGGGCAGGCTGGTCTATTCGAATTTACCCGAGCTGGCCGGTCTGCTTATCCGCCCCGGCGGGCTGACCGGCGCGCTTAACCTGCTGGGGGCCCGCGCCGCCCTGGCCGCCGCCAAGCTGGCCTCGGCCGCGGCTTTCGTTTACGATGTGCTCTCCGCGGCCGCGCCCGCCCTTCCGGCTTGGTACGAAGTGGCCGCGGCGTCGCTTATTTGCTGCGCCGCCGTAGCGGCGCTTTCGCGTAAGGGACGCCTGGCCGGAGCCCGAATTTAAGTTGGTTTAGGAGATAATATGAAAAACATTAAAAGTTACCTGTTTATGGCGGCCGCCCTGCTGTTCCTTGGGCAAACGGCGCAGGCCCGCCGCGGCGAGCTCCGCCACGACGACGTGGTGATCGAAAAAGGCCAGACCATGCGCGGCGACCTAGCCACGGACAAGTCCATACTCGTTAATGGCGTGCTGGACGGCGACGCGGTTTCTATAGGCGGCTCTTCCATAACGGTCAATGGCGAACTAACCGGCGACCTGGTGGCCATTGGCGGAGCCGTTAACGTGGCCGGTTTAATCAAGGGCGACGTGGCCAGCATCGGCGGCCCGGTGACGATAACCGGCAGGTTGGCCGGCGACGTTACCAGCATAGGTGGCGGCGTGGAGCTTAAGGACGCCGGCGAAATAGATGGCGGCGTTACCGCGCTGGGCGGCTCTTTCCTTAAAGGCGCGAAGGCGGTGCATAAGGGCGAAGTGCACAGCTTCGACCTGCGCGCCCTGCGCACGGTGCTGCCCCGCGTGCTGAAGACGGCGCGCTATGCCGGCGATACCGAACGCGCCAATCCCTGGCTTATCGGCGGGCTGATCGGGCTCGGCCTGCTCTTCTTCCTTTCCATGCTGGCTACCGGCGCCATTCTGCTGCTGCTCCCCGCGGTCTTCTTTCCGAAGAACGTGGAGAACGCGGCCGCGGTTATTTCCGGCGACATGTGGCGCGCCTGCGGCATAGGGGCGCTGATGCTGGTGGGCTTTCTCCCTGGACTGCTGATGATGTTAGTCTCGGTGCTGGGTATCCCGCTGGTGCCGTTCGCGCTGATGCTGTACGCCATAGCCGGCGCGCTGGGGCTAAGCGCTTTCAGCGTGGTGCTGCAGGGCAGGTTCTTTGACGGGATAAAGAAGACCGGGCCCGCCGGGCTGCCCGGGAAAGTGGCCGCGGGCTACGGCCTGATGGCCGGCCTGCTGCTCTTCGGTAAAATGATCCCGCTCGTCGGGGGGGTGCTTACCCTGATCGGCTTTATGCTCCTGTCTTTCGGCACCATGCTGGGCCTGGGCGCGGCGTGGCTTACCAAAATGGGCAACCAGCCCGCTAAGCCGGCGTCTATGCCCGCGCAGCCGCTGGCGGTGCCGCCGTTATAGTAAAGATAAAACCTAAAAGAGAGCCTTCCGCAGCCGGGGGGCTCTTTCTTTTTGTCCCGTTAAGCCGACAAAGACCTGGCCGCCTTATACGCACAAGATAGTGTTTATGGTCACATTGCAAGTGCAGTCCACGTACGCGGTATTGTATTATAGAGGCAGGGGAAGCGCGCGCTTTTATTCCGTTCACCCTCCCCGCTTTTCCTTCGGTACCGTTCTACGCCTCCGCCCTCCCCCATGTGCTGCTTATTTAGTGATAGATTTCGCCTTCTGCACATCGGCCGAGGCCAACTCAATCTTGCCCAGCTTCAGATAGATCCCGGAGCGCAACTAGTAAGAGTTCATGTCAGAAGGATCCATTCCTATGGCCTTTGTAACGTCCGCTCATGGCCCTATCATAGTAGGACCGGGCGCCGGTTACGATCAGCGTTGAAAAAATTATCGAAACTATTTCTCTCATAATGATTCCGCCATCCTGCTTTATTGTGAACATATTATAAGAGGTTGTTTCCTGGATGTTCTGGGTGTTTATACCTATACTGGAGCCTAAAAGGCCTGGGCCGTGGATAGCCCTTGGAGGGGTCAGGTTCCCCAATTTATCTCGTTTTGTATATAATAATTCAAAGCGGCTGATCTTTTGATAATTTTTACTGGATCCGCGTCCGACTGGCTTTAATAGCGGGGAATCTTCGGCTAAGGCCGGGTTTCTTTGTCGGGGAGCGCTTTGCTCAAGTTGCCGCCGAAGCGGAGGTGGGAGGCAATCAAGCCGGAGAAAGAAGGCCGAGTAAGCGAAGCTTACGCTTAGGTAATATATGCCTGATAAAATTGTTTTAACTATATTCGCCGCAGTCGCCCTGTCTATAGGTACGTTCGCTTGTCGGAGTTATCAGAGTCGAGAAGAAGCGAAGCTTTCTGCGTGCTTAAACTCCGTAGATAGGCAGAAAGGAATAGCAGCCTGTTCCGCAGTCATAGGCAAAAATCCAAAGGGCTCTGATAAAGAATTAAACGCCCTTGTTGCAAGAGCCGGTTTATACAGGGGGTCAGGAAAAATGGACCTGGGTATAGCTGATGCCAAGACTTTCCTGGCGCTGCCTTATGGGAAAATAGCGGGCACTGACGAATTAGCTGCGGCTATGCACAATATTATAGCGCAAGGCCTGGTAAACAGCGGGGACTATGTTCAGGCATTGAATGAACTGGACGCTTCCATACAATTGGCGCCCAAGGAGCCGGGAAACCACCTTTACCGCGCGAATACGCAAAAGCGTTTGGGCAGGTTTAAAGAAGCGCTGGAAGATTTAGGCCAGTTCGAACGGCTGGGCGGAAAACTGGACGCTGAAGACAAGCTTATGAAGGCGGAGCTCCTGATGAAGGCGGACCGATATCAGGAGGGAAACGCGCTGCTGACCGGAATTATAAAGCAGGGCGATTCTTCCGGAGATAAAAGCCAGTACTACTGGATGGCGTTCCTTTACCGTAGCATGTTCTACGATCTGCTGGACCAGACTGAAAAAGCGTTCTCCGACATCAACACCTACGTTGATCACATGGAAGCAACGAAACAAACCGAACTGACGGGCCTGGGATATACTTACAGAAGCTCGCTGCTCAACAAGCGCGGCAACTTCGCCAGGGCTTATGCCGAAGCCCTGAACGCGATTCAAATCACACCTAAAGCAGCCGACGCCTTTGCCGCGGCCGGCGATGCCGCTTTATCTGCCGGCAAACCGGCGGTAGATTATTTCCGCAAGGCCATCGTCCTTGGAGGGAAAGGCCCCAAATTATACGGAAGCCTGGGCGCGGCCTTGGCTCTGGACGGAGAGAATGAACAGGCCCTGCAGGCGGCTGAAAGCGCTCTGAAAGCAGGCAAAGGCGACGCAAATTCGCTTACCGAAGCCGCTAAGATCTACCGGCTGACCGGCGATTCCCAGAGGGCGCTGGACGCCTGCAACAAGGCCATAGCGCTGACGCCGGATTTCAAACTTGCCTATGGCGAGCGCGGTTTTACGTGGCTGGCCCTGAAGCAGTGGGCCAAGGCCACGGAAGACTTCCAGCGCTACCCGGACAAGGGAATCTCCAAAGCGGGAATGGTATGTTTGTTGCTGGTTACGGAAAAATCCGCGAATAAGGCCTATGCTTTTGCCTCCGGCAGTCTTACAAAAGACAGAACGCTGTATTACCTTTATCAGCCCAGCCACGGCCTGCCTTATGTAAAAGCCAAACGCTTCCTGCCTGCCCTCAGGAAATTAGCCAGGGCGGCCGGATACTAATGCGCTATAGCGTGGTTGCGTTACCGGTTCCCTAAATGCGGCAGGGGCTTGTTTATTGCCTTCTCCTGTAAGCGCCGGGGTGTCTGTCTAGTTGCGACGCCAAACGCGCCGTCTTGGTAACAGCCGGGGCCATGGATCGGCTGCTGCCGCCTGCGCTTTATAGGCAATCTTAGGAGGTTCCGCGAGCGGCACCGGCTGTAGGCCGCGCCGGGGTATGAGGGGTACTGCAGGTTATTTTTTTGAGACTTTGAGGGAGAGCTTTTTGGTGCCGCCGCTGCGGTGATCGAGCGGTCCGCCGGACCTGGGCAGGTTGCGGGCGGAATTGATGAGCGCCACGTGAGTTATGGACTGAGGGAAATTACCCAGCAGCCGCCCTGCCGCGGGATCATATTCTTCGGAGAGAAGCCCTACGTCGTTGCGCAGCGAAAGGAGATACTCGAAGAGCTCTTCCGCTTCCGCGCCCCGGCCGAGCATGGCCAGATTATCCACCAGCCAGAAAGAACACGGCAGGAACGCCCCTTCGCCACGGGGCAAACCATCCACTTTCCGGGCGGAGGAATAACGCCGCAGCAGGCGTCCTTCGGTCAGTCCCGCCTGGATAGCCGCGACAGTCCCGCTCACGCGCGGGTCCGAAGGCGGCAAAAAAACCACGAGGGGGACCATCAGCAGGCTGGCGTCGAGTTCTTTTGAACCGTAGAACTGAACGAAACTGTTGCGTACCGGATCGAACCCGCGCGCGCAGACTTCAGCGTGCACCGCGGCGCGCGCCCGGCGCCACTGGTCCGCCGGCCCTTTCAGCCCGAAGCGTTCCACGGCTTTGACCGCCCGGTCGAAAGCCACCCAGGTCATGACCTTGGAATGGGTGAAATGGCGCCGCGGGCTACGCCCTTATGGCCGGCCTGCTGCTCTTCGGTAAAATGATCCCGCTCGTCGGGGGGGTGCTTACCCTGATCGGCTTTATGCTCCTGTCTTTCGGCACCATGCTGGGCCTGGGCGCGGCGTGGCTTACCAAAATGGGCAACCAGCCCGTTAAGACTGCGTCTATGCCAGCGCAGCCGCTGGCGGTGCCGCCGTTACAGTAAAGGATAAAACCTAAAAGAGAGCCTCCCGGAACCGGGGGGCTCTTTCTTTTCGTCCCGTTGAACCCGACAGACCCTTGACCGCCTGATACGGCACAAGATAGTGTCCGTGGTCACATTGCAAGTTTAGTCCACGCACGCAGGTATTGTATTATAGAGGCAGGGGAAGCGCGCGCGCAAATTTTCAACCATGGGAAAGGGAAAGTTCTCCCGGAAAAAGGCGCGATAATCGTTCTTATATTTCCTGCAGATATCCTAGGGCCTGGTTATAGGTTTATAACCGTAGTCTTCGCGCAGAGCGGAGTAGATCTTCAGGTCCCGCCAGGCTCCGCGCTCAAACACTTTCTTCCTGGCCACGCCCTCCAACTTCATCCCTACCGCTGCCGCGAGCTTTATAGATACTTTATTTGCCGGTTCTATCTGCGCCTCGATGCGGTGCAGGCTGCAGATATCGAAGCCAAGTTCAAGGCAGGCTGCAACCGCTTCTTTCCCATATCCCTTTTTTCTAAAAAGGCTGAAAGTTCTGTATGCCAGTTCGCCAGTCTGCAACCTGCCTCTCTTTATAACGGGTAAGCCGACAGTCCCCACCTGACGGCCGGACATCCTCAAAAATACCCCGCAGAAAAACCCACTGCCCTCTTTTATCCCGGAGTAGTTCCACCGGACCATCTTTATAAATTCTTTTCGTGTGAGCTTTTCAGCAGGCCGCGGTCCCGGATAATCGAAGTCGTTCTGCGGCGGAGCGATCCCTTCCTCGGCCGCTTTCCAAACGGAGAAATCCCCGGTCCGCCACGGCCGGATAATAACACGCCTGCCGGTTTTGACCAGCCTTTCTATTCCGATTTTTTTCATAGTTTATCAAAGTCAAATAAAAATCTTAGCTGTAAAATATTCTACAAAACAAAGCCGCCAGCTACGCCGGCGCCTGCCCCATTCCGGGTGTTGTTCTTTTTTTTAACGCGAATTGCGGCTCCGGCCTTTTGGGGTCGGCTTCGCAAAACGCGGTCCGCCTGACGACCGTTTGGTGCTCTTAGCGCTAGATACGGCAGGGCCAGAGGCCACAGTAGTACGAAGGAACAAACCTGCCGCCACTCGAAGATTAAAGAACCCGACAGGCCCTTGTCGGGTTGGTCTGCTATGCTATTTTTAGCGGAAGGGTTAAAGGGGGGGCTTATGAAAGGAGCAGGAGCTATTCAGGACATGCCTAGGGTGGAGCGGCCGCGCGAGAAAATGATGCGCTATGGCCCGGAGAAGCTGGCCGAGGAGGAACTGCTGGCCATTATTCTGCGCACGGGCACGCGCGGCAAGGGCGTGCTGGACCTGGCCGGGGAACTGCTGCGGAAGTTCGGCCGCGGGGACATAGCCAAAGCCGGTTTCGCCGAGCTGCGTACGGCGCCCGGCCTGGGCCCGGCGCGGGCCTGTGAAATTCTGGCCGTGTTCGAACTGGGCCGCCGGTTCCTTAACGGCAAGAAAGCGGGCATCTACCTTAAGCCGCGCGATATCTGGGAGGAACTGCGCGACATAAGGGATAATAAAAAAGAGCATTTTGTGGTGTTCTTCCTGGACACCCGCAACCAGGAGATAAAGCGCGACATTGTTTCCATAGGCACGCTTAACTATAACCTGGTGCACCCGCGCGAGGTGTTTGAGCCGGCGGTGAAAAACCTGGCGGCCAGCGTGATAGTGGCGCATAACCACCCGTCGGGCTGCCTGGAGCCGTCCGACGAGGACCTGAGCCTTACCAAGCGCCTGGTTCAGGCCGGAAAACTGCTGGGCATAGAGGTGCTGGACCACGTTATAGTTACCCGGGAGGGCTTTATGAGCTTTAAACAGAAAGGGCTTATGTAAGCGGCGCAGTTGACTTCTCCCGGGCTGGAATTGGCCCGGGAGGGGGACTATTTTATATCCTATAGGTAAGATTTAGTAGTTATTTTTCCGGAGGATATAAATGAGCGACGCTTACGTTTCTAAAATTGCGGTTGAACTGGGGCTTAACGGGGCCGGCGTGGCCGCGGCTATTCAGCTTTTTAAGGAAGACGCCACCATCCCTTTTATTTCCCGCTACCGCAAGGAAGCCACCGGCAACCTGGACGAAGTGGCCCTTGGTAAAATACAGGACCGCCTGACCCAGCTTAAAGACCTGGACGCCCGCCGCGAAGCCATTCTGAAGTCGCTCACCGAGCGCAATTTGCTTACCCCGGAACTTAAAACCAGGATCGAGGCCGCCGAAGTTATGGCGAAGCTCGAAGATATTTATTTGCCCTTCCGCCCCAAGCGCCGCACCCGCGCCACTATTGCCAAAGAAAAGGGCCTGGAGCCGCTGGCCGACCAAATTTACGCGCAGGGTTCCGAAGAGCCCGCCGCGCTTGCCGCCGCTTTTATTGATGAGGCCAAAGGCGTGAAGACCGCCGAAGAGGCCCTGGCCGGCGCCCGCGACATTATAGCCGAGCGCGTGAGCGAGGACGAGAGCGCCCGCGCCCGCCTGCGCCAGTTGTTCGCCCAGAAAGGCGTGTTCCATTCCAAAGTGCTGGAAGGCAAAGAAGCCGAGGGCGCCAAGTTTAAAGACTATTTCGATTGGAAAGAGCCCGCCGTAAAGGCTCCTTCGCACCGCGTGCTGGCCATGCGCCGCGGCGAGAGCGAGGGCTTTCTGACCATGCGCATAGAGGTGGAGGCCGACGAAGCTATCTCCCTGCTGGAGCCGCTGTTCGTGCAGAACGGCGGGGCCTGCGGCAAACAGGTAAAAGAAGCCGTGACCGATTCCTACAACCGCCTGCTCGCGCTTTCTATGGAGGGCGAGGCCCGCTTTGAGACCAAGAAGCGCGCTGACGCCGAGGCTATAGCCGTGTTCGCCCGGAACCTGCGCGAAATTTTGATGGCCTCGCCGCTGGGGCATAAGAACCTGCTGGCGCTGGACCCGGGTTTCCGCACCGGCTGCAAGCTGGTCTGCCTGGACCGCAATGGCAAGCTGCTGCACGACGACGTTATCTACCCGCATACGGGGGACGGCGTGGCCGCGCAGGCCGCGGAGAAAGTTAAAAAGCTGGCCGCCCAGTACAAGACCGAGGTTATCGCCATAGGCAACGGCACCGCCGGCCGCGAGACCGAGGAATTTGCCAGGAACTTAAAGCTTGAAGGCGTTACCATTGTGATGGTGAACGAGAGCGGCGCCTCCGTGTACTCCGCCTCCCAGGTGGCGCGTGATGAGTTTGCCGACAAGGACGTAACCGTGCGCGGGGCCGTTTCTATCGGCCGCCGTTTAATGGACCCGCTGGCGGAACTTGTGAAGATAGATCCAAAGTCCATCGGTGTGGGCCAGTACCAGCACGACGTGGAACAGGGCGAGCTTAAGAAGAGCCTGGACACCACCGTTATGAGCTGCGTTAACAGCGTGGGCGTGGAGGTGAATACCGCCAGCCGCGAGCTGCTTTCCTACGTGTCCGGCCTGGGCGCCACGCTCGCCAAGAATATAGTGGACTACCGCAACGTCAACGGAGCTTTCCCCACGCGCGCCGCGCTTAAGAAAGTGCCGCGCCTGGGCCCCAAGGCCTTCGAACAGGCCGCCGGCTTCTTGCGCCTGCGCGAGAGCGAGAACCCGCTGGACGGCAGCGCCGTGCACCCCGAGCGCTACGAGATAGTGGAGAAGATGGCCGCGGACGTAGGCAGTTCTGTAAAAGACCTTATTACTAACGCCGAGTTGCGCGCCAAGATAGATATTTCCAAGTATGTTTCCGAAGGCGTGGGCGAACCCACGCTGAGGGACATAGTGGCGGAACTCGCCAAGCCGGGCCGCGATCCCCGCAAGCAGTTCGAGGTGTTCACTTTTGGCGATGTGCAGAAGATAGGCGACCTGGTCCCCGGCCAGAAACTGCCCGGCATAGTTACCAACGTGGCGGCTTTCGGCGCTTTTGTGGACATAGGCGTTCACCAGGACGGCCTTATCCATATAAGCGAGCTGGCCGATAAGTATGTGCAGGACGCGGCCACCGTAGTTAAGGTAGGGCAGCGCGTGAATGTAACGGTAATGGACGTAGACCTGCCGCGCAACCGCATAGCCCTTTCTATGAAGGCCAACCCGGTAATAGGCCCCCGCGAAGCCCGCGGCCCCAGGCCGGAACCGGCCGGACCCCGGCCCGCGCCCATGCAGGACAGGCAGCGCCGGCCGGACAACCGGCAGCGCGCCCCCGAGGCCCCTGCCGGCTCTATGGCTGAAGCTCTTAAGTCCTTCATGGAGAAGCGCCGTAACTGAGCCGTCAGCGCGGATCTGAATGCCTGCCGTTCGCAGGCCTTATGGCCCAGTCTCTTTAGGTCCATAAGGCCTTGCGTATCCCTGATTTGTCTATTACACTATAAGCGTTGAATCTTGTTAGTTTCTGAATTTTCGGTATTGAGAGATTATTATGAAAAAAATAATTTTAGCGGCAATAGCGGCGGCGGCCTTTAATACGGCGCTGCTGGCCGGAGATTTTGACCTGTCCTCTCTGGGCGTTTCGGACCTGAAGCCCTCCGGCTCGCAGGAAACTATCCGGGCTGTTCCTGTTTCCGGACAGCAGGGCGCGCTTGCGGCCATGACCAAGTCCCCTAACATGCCGGCCCCCGCGCTGGACATGACCATCAAGCTGCCTTTCAAGGATATAAATAAGCGCATCGCCACCATTAGCGACGACATGAAGGTGCTGGACCCTTCCGCGCCGGTCATCTCCCGCCAGGGCGACCACCTGATCTTCACGAATATCAGCGTAAACTATAAAGGCATAAACTGCGAGCCTACTATCCTTATTAAGCCCGTGTTCGAGGGCAATAACCGCCTGAGCATACGGTTCCTCAAGGTGGATGTGGACATAGCTTTTGGCCCCAACAAGGGGTTCGGTATGGACCAGTTGAACAAGGACGACGTCATGGCCTTCCTGACGCAGACCCTGACCGGCAGCTTGACGAAGTCCATGGACGAGGCTTTTGCCGGGAATAAGGTGGCGCTCCGGGCCAAGGATATAGTCTCTTTCACTTACGACAAGTCTGCCTGGAACCTGCGCGCCGTTATTACTCCCGGCTTTGTAGCACCGCTGCTGCCCGGCCTTATCAGCAATGTCAGTCTGACCGCTTTCAGCTTCGACGATACCGGTTTCGCCCTCAGCGTAAAATCCGGTTCCGCCTCCGCCATCGCCCAATTGCCCGGCTATAACCTGGCGCTATCGGACGGCCTGCTGGATAACTTCATCGGGCAGTTCACCAAGGATTCCGACTTTGAACTGCACCCCAAGGGCAAAGAGGGCGGGCTTAAGTTCCGCGCCGACGGCCGCCTGGAGCTGGCCGGCAAGATTTACGCCCGGGACGTGACCCTGAAGCCCAACGTGTATTTTAAGGCCACCATCCTGCCCACGCTGACCGCCCCCAACACCATCAGGATTGTGGTGGAGCGCGTGGATGTGGAAAAGGCTTTCGGCATCGGCATCCCCGGCTTCATCAATAACTGGATACAGGGGAAGGTGATCCGCTCCGTGATGGAGACGCTGATGGCCAACCAGGACCTGGCCAAGGTGATGACGCCCCGGAAGGTAGACGACAAGACCGTGGAACTGAAGCTTAAGAACAGCGCTTTCCTGCCCTCTTTCGCGGCGGGCGCCGTCATAAAGAACATGAAGATCGGCAACGGGCTGATGTATCTGGGTTTCCAGCTGTAAGGCTGTTAACGGAGAAAATTTATGAAAAACATAACCTTTAAGATAATGGCTCTCGCCGGGGTGCTGGGCTTAGGCGGTAGCGCGGCGGCCACCGGGTTCGATCTGCAGGGCCTGGACGCCGACAGCGTGCGCGGCAGCAGCTTTAAAGCGGCCCCGGTCTCCACCTCCGACACGGACGACACCATAGGCATCGACGCCGCCATCCGCATTCCCTACAAGACCATAAAGAAGGGAATGGGCCTGATGACCGAGGCCAACAAGCAGATCTCGATCATCGACGGCGCGGAGCCCATCATGATCCGCTCGGGCGAGTTCATGAAGATCCTGAACATCCGCGTCAACCTGAACGGCATCATTGTGGAGCCTATCATAACCCTGAAGCCCTACCTGGAAGGCCGCGACAAGCTGGCGATAAAGATTCAGAAGATCCAGCTGCACGTTTCCATGCAGCCTACCCCCGGCAAGTCCTCGGCGAAGGCCTTCAACCCGGCCCCGGTGCAGGGCACGGAAGAGGACTTCAACAAGGAACAAATGATGGCCGACGTGATGAAGGCCATGACCGACGGCATCATGGGGGCGCTTAACGACGCTCTGGTGGCAAACGGCAGCCCGCTGCGCCCGGCCGACATCGTCAATTTTAAATACGACAAGGAGGCCTGGATTCTGCATACCAGGATCTCCACCTCGGCCATCAAGCGCTACCTGCCCGGCGGCTATATGGGCGACCTGCATCTGACCGGCCTGGCCTTCAACGACAGCGCAATTTCTCTTAAGTTCCAGACCGTAAAATAAAGAAAGGGGCCGGTCGGGAGACACATGCTTTTTGACAGAATGAACGCGGAGATGGTGAAAGCCATGATTGAGGCCATGCCGGCCGAGCTCACTGTGATAGACGCTAACGACGAGGTGGTGGGCTGGAATAAGCACGAGACCCGGGTGTTCCGGCGGCCGATGACGGCTATAGGCATGAATTTTCGTCAGTGCCACCCGGAGCAAAGCCTGGCCATGGTGGAGCGCCTGATAGGCGAGATGAAGTCGGGGGAGCGTGATAAAGCCGCCTTCTGGATAGATCTGGAAGTGGCGAAGGGCGAGCCTAAGCACAAGATGCTGATCGAATTCTTCGCCCTGCGGGATGAGCAGGGGAAATATGTGGGCTGTATGGAGTTTACCCAGGACGTGCAGGCGATCAGGGAACTACAGGGGCAGAAGCGGCTGATGGATTAAATTTGTAAAGGCAAAAAAAACCGGACAAGCGTCCGGTTTTTTTATTTACGAGGTAATTACTTTACCTTGTAAAGCCCCGGCCAGATCGGCTCCAGCGAACTTATGAAGGCGTCCGTTATAGAGGTCATAGCCGAAGTTGTATCGAAACCCTCATAAACCATGGAGGCCGACCAAAGGATAGAGCCGGTCTGGACGTCGACCATACGGGACAGCATGGAGACGTTGGCGGTAGTGCTTAGCAGCTGGGAGTTGGGCATGCCCATCACCGAACCTTCGGAGTAGATATTGTTCCCGCTCACCTGGGTTACGCTGGTTACTAGGGGATCCCTGGAGGAGCTCACGATATAGCTGCTGGCCGGCGTACTTTCAGCCACCGTGCCCACGAACAGCGCGTCCACGCCCAACAGTTTTCCGAGCTGCTTGGCGGTGGCCGGGTCGAAGGCGCTGCTGGCGCTCAGGGACTGCTCTCTCATCACCGAGTCCAGGCGCTGGCGCTCCACTACGTCCGCGCCGTGCGCTATCAGGCTCTGCGTCATAAGGTCGGCCGCCAGGTCGCCCCTGGGGCCGCCGAAGGAAAGCACGGCTACCCGCTTAATGGCCGAGAAGTCGGCGCGGGGATTTACCGCCACGTTAGGCGTGGCGCAGGCTGAAACGAAAAGCAGGGAGAGAAGAATTATTCGGTGTTTCATGGTTTATTCCCGGGAAAGATGGTGCAGGTGCCGGATGGCTGTTTCCCGCATACGCGGGTCCTGCGTGTTCTCAAGGCAGGCTTTCCAGGCGGCTACGGCCTTTTCCCGCATGCCTTTTTTTTCATAGATGAGGCCCAGCATGTAGTGGGCTGTGGCTTTTTTGGGGTCCAGGGTGACCGCCGTCTCGAAGGCCCGCTGCGCGTCGTCCGCCTGGTGCAGGCGGGCGTAGGCGAAGCCCAGCTTCACGTAAAGCTCGGTATCCTTGGGAGAGGCCTTAACCTGCTGCTCCAGGGCCGCAGCGTCTTTCTTGAGCTGCGCGATGATCTCCGGTGTATCGGGCGGCCGCTGGGGCGGTTCGGCCGCCAGGATTGCCGGCGAAGCCAGCAGGAACGCCAATAAAAGGTATTTCATAATTATAGTCCTCCGCTCCCTAAAGCATATAATATTGCGCACAAATTGGGTAGTGCACGCAAGATTTTGTAACATGATTGAAGCTAACGGAGGTTACCATGGATATTTTTAAAATAGGTCTTATAATTTTAGCCGCCGCCGCCGCGGCCTGCGCCGGGGCGGTAGTCCTGAAGGTCGCCGACGGCGAGGCCTTCTATTACGGCCAGGTCTCTTTCTTCTCGCAGAACGGCAAGCTTCCCTATGGTGAAAGCGAAGCTGCCGTGAAGCGCCAGATTCTTGAGAACGGCTCCCGTATCGTAGAGACGGTTACCCAGCCCGGGCGCGCGCCCGGCATGCGCGCGGTAGAGATAGTGACCGAGCTTAAACGGCGCGGCAAAACCCTGGTTTACGACGCCAAGGATGCCGGCGCCACTTTCACCGGCACCATTCTTTTTAAGGACTCCGCTCTTAAGGCCTGGACTTATGATATAAAGCTTAAGGACGGCGGTACTATTACCGGTACCGGAGAACTTACGCCTGCCGGTATCAAGACCTCCAAACTGCTCGGCGGGATAGCCCGGCCGATGCTTATAAAGGAAGACCTGGGTGTAATAAAGGCCGCCGAGTACGTGATGCGCGTGGCGGAGATGGCGCCGGCCAGGGGCGCGGAATGAAATTCAAGTTCTCCCATAACAACCTGAACGTTTTCGACCTGCCGAAAAGCCTCGCCTTCTACAAGGAAGCGCTCGGCCTCAAGGAGGTCCGCCGCAAGAACGCCCCAGACGGCAGCTTTGTCCTGGCTTTCCTCGGCGACGGGGCTACTTCCCATGCGCTGGAGCTCACCTGGCTGCGCGACCGGAAGAAAAAATATAATTTAGGCGACAACGAGATCCATCTGGCCTTCACCGTGGCGGATTACGCCGCCGCTCACGAGCTTCATAAGAAGCTCGGCTGCATCTGCTACGAGAACGAAGCCATGGGTATCTATTTTATCGAGGACCCGGACGGCTACTGGCTTGAGATTCTGCCGGAGAAGCGATGACCCTTTGTCCTAAATGCGGTCTCAAGATGGCTGAAGGGACTGCTTACTGTAATAACCCCGCCTGCGGGGCGGTACCTGGGCAGAACCAGGCGCCGGTAACCCGCCAGAGCAGGGATTTTGTGCTGCTGGCCAGGCTGGCAGCTATAGTCATTGCAGGTCTGGCCTTCTCCTACCTCTTCTTCGGCGTAAAAGCCCCTAAATAGCTAATGGAAAGGCGCATTGTGCACGTGGACATGGACGCTTTCTTCGCGGCTATAGAGGTGAGGGACAACCCGAATATCGCGCCGAAGGAAAAAGGAGATATAATAGTTATATGGCTATCTCTAAAGTTCTGGAATTCGATCACGCGGTGACTCCTGATGAAATCGACGGGCTGGGCCACGTCAACAACCAGGTCTACCTGGACTGGTTTATGGGCGCGGCTACCCGGCATTCCGCGACCGTGGGCTGGGCTATAGACCGGCTGATCGCCCTGGGAGAAGGCTGGGTGGTGAGGCGCCATGAGATAGACTATTTGCTGCCCGTGTTGCCGGAAGAAACGGTAACCATGCGCACCTGGATCGAGACCGCCGCTAAGGTCTCTTCTGAAAGGCGCTACGAAATCTTCCGCAAGTCAGACGGTAAAAAGGTGTGCCAGGGCCTCACCATGTGGGTCTGGATTAACTACAGGACCGGCCGCCCCTGCCGCATCCCCGAAGCGGTCATACAGGATTTCATTAACTGGGTGCCCGCGCCTGTAGCGAAGTAAGCGCGCCCCTTCCCTTTTTTAGGACCCTTCCGGTCATTTATTCCAAATGTGACTTTTTAGATATTTACAACTATTTGACTTTAGCCTAATAGTTTGATAAATTCATTACATAACACCTAGGGGTAGGGGTTAATTTAAACTTCTATAGAATTTTCTTGCGTCGCCGCGCTCGCGCGGGGGCGTGTCTTATATCTTCGCCGGGGGCCGGGAAAATGACAAAAAAGATATCGGAAGAGCTGGCAGTAGCCGAAACGGAAGAGGCGGCGCCTGCCGCCGGGAAGAACGACCTGAGTGCTCCGCTGCTCCAGGCCGCCCTGTTCGGTCTGGACGGCGCGGATGCCCTGGAGCGGGGCCGGAAAGCCGAAGAAAGAAAAAAAATGAAGGGCCGCGGGCAGGCCCTGTTCGGGAACGTGCCGGAGGTGGCCTGGGTTAAGGACCGGGAGGGCCGGTTTGTTACCGCCAGCGGCATGTTCGCCGAAGCCTGCGGCGTTTCCCAGCGCGACCTGGTCGGTAAGACCGACTGGGATATCTGGCCGCGCGAGCTGGCCGAGCGCTATGCCGCTAATGATAGGAAAGTCATAGACTCCGGGCAGCCGGCCAGCATCTCTTTCTCCTCGCCCGGGCCGGAGGGTCTGGATAGGTGGGTAGAAATAGTTAATACGCCCATCGTTGGAGAGGACGGCCAGGTGCTGGGCACGCTGGGCATCTCCCGCGACGTCAGCGTCTACAAGCAGGCGGCCAATCGCCTGCAGCGCGTCTCCCGCCAGGTGATCCTGGCGCGCGAAGAGGAAAAGAAGAAGATTTCCAACATGCTGCATGACGAGGTCGGCTCGCTGATCATGCGGATCAACGCCGCGCTCTGCCTGGTGGAAGAGGAACTTGGGAAAAAAGCTTCCGAGAGCGCGGTGACGCGGATCCGCGAGGCGAAAGCCACTGTGGGGGACATGGCCGCCGCGATACGCGGAATCTGTTACGATATCAGGCCCCCGGCGCTGGCGGTGCTGGGGCTGGGCGGCGCCGTTACCGAGCTGGTCCGCCGGCTCGGCCTCTGCACGGAAACTAAAATAGAGTGCGACGCCGGGAACCTGGACGAGAAGAAAGGCGAGGACCTGGTGAAGATCATAGTGTACCGTATAATCCAGGAGGCGCTTAGCAACGCGCTCAAGCACTCCGGGGCCCGAACGGTAAAGGTCAGGCTGGCTTCTTCCGCCGGCCGGCTGCGCTTTTCGGTAAGCGACGACGGCAGGGGATTCGACGCTGACAAACCGGCCGCGGGTAAAAAGAAGCCTACGCTGGGGCTGCGGATAATGCGCGAGGAGGCCGAATCAGTCTGCGCCGGGATCTCCGTCTCTTCGCAGCCAGGCTTCGGCACGGTGATCAGCGGGGATTTTCCGCTGCGGAGGGCTAATGCCGATTAAGGTGATGATAGCGGACGACCACGCCATAGTGCGCGAAGGCATCAGGGCACTACTCGCCAAGTGGTCCCGCGAGATAACTATAGCCGGCGAAGCTGCGGACGGCAAAAGCCTGCTGGAGTTGGCCAGGAAGACCCCGGCCGACGTTTACGTGCTGGACATCGCCATGCCCGGGCTTAACGGAATAGAAACGGCGGCCCGCCTGCTGCTGCTGGACAAGAAGGCCAAGATAATCTTTTTGAGCATGTATAACGACAAGCCCACCGTGCAGAAAGCGCTGGGGGCCGGCGCCCAGGGCTACCTGCTGAAAGAGAACGCCGGAGAAGATATTCTTAAGGCCATCCGCACGGTCTACGGCGGCGGCTATTATCTGAGTTACCCGCTCTCGGCTTTCATGGCGGAGCTGCTGCGCCCGGTGCCGCTAGCCGGCCTTAAGAGTCAGTCTTCATCCAGGCTGACGCCCAAGGAAAGGGAGATCGTACAGCTGATAGCTGAAGGCCTGGCGGACAAGGAGATTTCTCGCCGCCTGCGGATCTCAGGCAATACCGTGCATGCCCATCGCAATAATATCTCGCGCAAGCTGGATATTCATAAGCAGACCGACCTGGTCCGCTACGCCATAAAGGAAAAGATAGCGGTAGTATGACCGCTTTTGTTCTTGGGTTTAAGGTTTTTTCTCTTTGCGGCACTGCTCCACGGTTATCATGATTCTGGCGCAGGCCTCGGCGTCCGACAGGGCGTTGTGGTGGTTGAGAGGGATGCTCAGGTGGTGGCAGACATGCGAAAGCTTGGCGGGATTTATGCCGAGCTCCTTTTTTGAAAGCTTTACAGTGCAGATGAAGGGCAGCGGCGGCGGCTCCAGCCTCGCGGCGGCGCAGCAGGCGTTAAGCACGCCCTTGTCGAAAGGCGCGTTGTGCGCGGTTATGAATTCTATTCCCTCGAAAAGATCCGCCAGCTCCGGCCAGACTTCCGCGAAAGAAGGCTCGTTCGCCACTTCCTCCCAGGTTATGCCGTGGATATAAGTGAAGAGCATGTCGGGGCGCGGCGGCCTGATCAGCCGGTACTCCGAACGGACTATCTTCTCATCCTCCACGCGCACCAGCCCTACGGCGCAGGCCGAATCCCTGCCGTTGTCGGCGGTCTCAAAGTCTATGGCGGTGAATTTGGACATGTACTCCGGAAAATTATCCCAGGATGTCGGAGTAATAGCTGAAGTATTCGGTGACTTTCTTAACGTAGTTCCGGGTCTCTTTAAACGGCGGAACATCGTTATACTTGCGCACATTCCCCTGGCCGGCGTTATAGGCCGCTATGGCCATCTGCGAGGTCTTTTTTTTCATGGCTTCGTCGGAAAGATCGGCGGGGGAATCCTCCGAAAATTTGTCCCAGAGGTATTTGAGATATTTTACGCCGTATTTAATGCTTACGGCTGGGTCAGTGAGCTGGCTGGTATTCTTTAGGCCCAGCCATTTGGCGGTGGCCGGCATCAGCTGCATCAGGCCTAACGCGCCTACGGAGCTGTGCGCCTTCGGGTCGAACGAAGATTCTTTCTGTATTACCGCCAGCACGAGCGCCAGGTCCATTCCGTTCGCTTTGGCTTCTGCCCTGGCGAGTTCCAGGAAAGGAATCTTGGGAATTTTGTTCGTGTCCGTCGCGGACTTCTCGGCCAGGCGCCAGGGGTTGAACAGCTCAGCGCCTGGTTCATGCGAAGCTTCAGGCCTTATTAAAAAATCTACGCTTTGCTGGGAGTCGTCCGGGCCGGCTGTTTCTCCCTGAATAGCTGAAACCTGCGGCGCAGGGGGGGCGGCCAAGTCGGAGGCCATAGAGTCGGAGAGCTGGGAAAAAGACTGCGCCCCTGCGGAGAGCGGGAAGGCGGCCAGCAGGCCGAACGAGAAGAGGCGGAGCGCTTTCATAATGTGTCAATAGTATAATTGACACGTCAAGGGCTGTCAAGGGCCTGTGGCCTTAGAAGCCCGGCAGCTTCCTGAGCCCCTCGATAAGGCGGTCTATGTCGGCGCGGTTGTTATAGAAATGGAGCGAGATCCTGATCCCTTCGCCCCGGGCCGAGACCATTATCCTCATCTTGCCCAGTTTTGCCACTCCAACGGCGGCATCTTTGCATTTAATTATGGTTATCCCGGAGCGGCAGTCCCTTGCCAGCGGGGTAGCGGTGGCCGCGCCTATGGCGCCCAGGCTTTCCACCAGGTAATCATTAAGCTCAAAGATGCGTTTTTGTATGTTCTCCACTCCTAGCCCTGACAGGAGTTTGAGGGAGGCCCCCAGCGCGAAGATGTTGGGGAAATGCAGGCAGCCGGCTTCCACCGCAGAGGCTTCCTTCTTCATCAGCCTGGCCCGGTTGTCCATCTTTTCCGGCGCGTCCACGCTGCGCCAGCCCGCTTCCGGGAACTTTATTTCCGAAAGATATTTTTTAGAGGCGTAAAGGCCGGCGGCCCCGTAGCCGGCCATGGTCCATTTGAAACAGGAGAACACCATGAAATCTATCTTTGCCTTCTTCACGTCCACCGGCATGGCGCCCAGCGCCTGCGTGGCGTTCACCACGAAGATAACGCCGCGGCTGCGGCACAGCTTGCCGAGCGCTTCAAGGTCCTGCCGGAAGCCGGTGCTGTACTGTACGTAGCTGGTTACCAGGATCTTCACCCCGGCCAGATTCCTGCCGATGTCCTCCATGCTGTATTTGCCGTTCCTCGGCTCGAGGAACTTCACTTTGTAGCCGGCGTTAAGCCAGGCCAGCGTGGAAGAGGGGAATTCGTCGCGCATGGTAAGCACCGTGCCGCGGCCTTTGAGGGCCCCGGCCACCAGGCTCATGCCGTGCGAAGTGTTCAGCGTGAAGCCGGTCTCTGCTGGTGAGGCGCCTATGAACCGCGCCAGGGCGGAGCGGGTGGCCTCTTGTCTTTTCAGCCAGACCTCCCAGTACGCGTCACCGTGCTCGAGGGCTTCTTTATAGTAGAGGGCGCCGGCTTCGGCCACCGGGCGGGCTATCGGGGCGCCGCCGGCCGCGTTCACGAACGTATATTTTTTTAGGGCGGGAAACAGCCGCCTTACAGCGTTCCAATCGGTCTTTTTCATGTACTGTCCTTTCACCAGGCCGTTAAAAACCCGGGGTTGCGCCCCGGGTCCTTAACGCGCGCGGATTTATTAGTTCTCTTCTTTCAGAACGTCCGTCTTTTTAATGCCGGTGGTCTTGGTCTCGGCTATCGAGTACTTGGGCATTACCTTCACGACTTTAGCCGTGCCGATCTTTTCTTCTTCCGACCCCAGGGATTCGCCGGTGTCCGGGTCGGTCATTTCCTCTTCCAGACGGTAGATGGCGTATTCACGGCCTTTCTTTTCGCCGTCGACGCCGCCCGAATTTATATAAATCTGCTTGCCGGTGATCTTTATGATCTTCACCGAACCGCCGCCGGCCTCGTCGAACTTTTTAGAGAGCTCCGCCGCCACGGAATCCACGGCTTTGCGGGCCGCTTTGCCCAGGATGGTCTCGTCGAAGCCGTCTTTGCCGAAGTCGAAGCTGGGGGCAATGCTGACATTGCCCGAAAATTCCGCGCTGGATTTTTCGCCCTCGCCCCTGGCCGCGGCCGTGATCTGGGCCGAGGTCGTATCTATCGCGCGCACGTCTATCACCGCGCGGGCCTTGGTCTTGGACATCTTGGCGCCGCCGCCGAAGGGCAGCACCTTTTCCAGTCCGCCCACTCCGATCTTGGAGTCCTTGATCCCGAACTCGGTAACCGTGCCGGTGATGATATATTGGGCGCCCAGCAGGCGGCCTATCTTGGCGGCGGTCTGGGCCGTAACGGCTCCTGAGGCGCCGAGCTTCTGCTCGTCCATCACGGCTTCCAGCTTGCTCCGCTCTATTAAAGTGTATTTCTTGGTGTCGGCCAGGGCGGTTACGAGCATTTCCGCCACTCCGGTGCCGATGTTCCGCCAGCTGCCGTGCTGGCCGGATTTATCTTCCAGGTCCATCACGCAGACTATCTTCTTGGCTCCGCACCAGCCGTTGGCCGCGTAGGCCAGCAGCAGCGCCGCTGAAATTAGTTTTGCCCCGTTCTTCATTTTTCCTCCCGGATCCTTACCCTTGCCCGCAGTTTAAAATGATAGCAAAAAGCTGCGGACCGTTTTTTGATAAAATAAAGCTGAGATACGGAGGTTCTATGTTCAACTTCGGCAAAAGAATAATGCTTTTCCTGGCGGTCAACCTGCTTATCCTGGTGACCCTTTCCTTCACGCTCAACCTGCTGGGCGTTGGCGCTTATTTCAGCGAGCGCGGCATAAATTATAACACGCTCATGGCCTTCTGCCTTATCTGGGGCATGGGCGGCGCTTTCATCTCGCTGGCACTGTCCCGCGTGATGGCCAAGTGGATGATGGGCGTTAAGGTCATCGATCCCAATACCACAGACCCGGTGTTGTCCGGGCTTGTTGCCACGGTCCATAACCTGGCCAGGGCAGCCGGCCTGCCCAAGATGCCCGAGGTCGGCTATTACCCCAGCCCCGAGGTTAACGCTTTCGCTACCGGCCCCACCAAGAGCCGCGCGCTCGTGGCCGTTTCCGCCGGCCTGCTGGAACGGCTGGACCAGGCCCAGCTGGAAGGCGTGCTCGGGCACGAGATCGCCCATGTGGCCAACGGGGACATGGTGACTATGACCCTGGTGCAGGGCATTATAAACGCCTTCGTGATGTTTCTGGCCCGCGTTATAGCTTTCTTCATCGCCAACCGCGGCCGCGACGAGGGCAGCAGCCTCTCGCCCAATTACCTGATAATCTTTCTCCTGGAGATAGTGCTAAGCGCGCTGGGCATGATAGCTGTGGCGGCTTTCTCGCGTTACCGCGAGTTCAGCGCGGACGAGGGCGGCGCCCGCCTGGCCGGCCGCGAAAAAATGATCGGGGCCCTCGAGGCCCTGCAGAGCACAGTCGCCTACGCCGACCTTACCAACAAGGCCTCCATGTCCTCTTTTAAGATTGCCGGCAAGCGCCGCTTCGCGCTCTTCGCCACCCACCCGCCGCTGGAAGTCCGCATTGAAAGGCTGAAGGCAGCTGTTTAAGGCCAGGGGGCTCCTCTGAAATACCGCCCGCGGCAAGGGCGGTATTTTCTTTGGCCCATTTTTGCGATAATAAGCTATGGGTAAAGCAGGGTCGAAACACGCTCTCGTTTTTTTTGCGCTGCTTTACGGCGCGGCCTGCTATCAGTACAGCTATAACTATAAATTCGTCAGCGCCACGCTGCCGGCCACCCGCACCGCCCCGCTGCAGGAGCCGTTGAGCGCGGAGACTGGTAAACCGGCCTGCTGCAAGGGCCCCTACTGCTGGGAATTCACGCCTCTTTTTAATTACGACATCAGCGCCGTCGCCTTCGGAGTTTCCCACAAGTTCGCCAGCAAGTTCGACGACGTGCTGGCCGCCGATGTGGGCCTGCTCTGGGGCGAAAATTCCGCCAAAGAACTTTACAAGGACGTGCAGCTGCGCGTGATGATGGATCATTACGACGCCAGGTGGCGCCTGGGCGTTCCGTTCAACCTGAATGAGGCGGCCAACACCCATATCGCCACCTGCGACGCCGGGGCTTTTAAGGCCGTTAAGGCCATAAAGGCCGGCGACCAGGTGCGCCTGCGCGGCTGGCTCGTGAACGCGAAAATCTCCGAAAAGCCTGGAGAACAGGACCCGGCCAGGATCATGACCTGGAATGGCAGTGTCACCCGTGAAGACCAGGGCGAGGGGGCCTGCGAGCTGCTTTACGTGCCCTCGGCTTCTTCTGTTGAGATCCTTAAAGAAGGGCCGCGCCTCTGGCTCTGGCTCAAGTGGCTCGGACTGGCCGGCCTGCTGCTCTCCGCGGCGGGCATGGCGCTGGCCTGGCACCTGCGGCTAAAAAAAGACATGGACGAGGCGGATAAGGTTGCTTTCTAGCTAAGTGGTATAATAGTCCCAAGGTGACAGGGGGGGAACTATGTGCGGAAGATACTCTCAAACTCTTGAATTGGCGGAGGTGGTTAAACGCTTCGGGCTGAAGCAGGCGCCTTTCAGCGCCAAGCCCTCTTTCAATATAGCGCCGGGCACGCAGGCGCCTGTGGTCTGTCACGTCGGACTGCGCCTGCTCAAGTGGGGCTTTATCCCGGCCTGGTCCGTAAACGCCGCGGGGCCCGGCGGTTCGCTGCCGCTGTTCGCCGCCGGCAATACTCTGGAGAAAAAATTTTCCCCGGATACCGCGCCGGAATTCGAGGCCGCCCCCCAGGAACGGGAGGGCTTCATAAACGCCAGGGCCGAGGGCATAGCTTCGCGCCCGGCGTTCAGGTCGGCTTTTTACCATACTCGCTGCCTCATTCCCGCCGACGGCTTCTACGAGTGGCAGAGCTCCGCCGGCACGAAGACCCCCTATCGTTTCGAGATGAAGGATAAGTCCCTTTTCGGCATGGCCGGGGTTTACGAGGAGAAGACCGGCACTTACGCTATCATCACTGCCGCCGCCAGCGCGCTGGTGCGCACCGTGCACAACCGCATGCCCGTCATCCTGGAACCCCGCCATGAGGCGCTTTGGCTGGACCCCAAGTTCCGGGATATGGAAACGCTGCTGCCGCTGCTGCGCGCCTACGATTCCTCTAAAATGCACGGTTACCGCGTTTCCGACATGGTAAACGACGCGAAGAACGATTCTCCGGATTGCCTTAAGCCCGCCCAGACCTGAAACGCGGCGGGTTTCGCCTTACAAGAACATGCCTGCAACTAAAGATATCGAAGCCGCGCGCGAACTGGTGAGAAAAGCTAAAAAGATCCTGGTCTTTACCGGCGCCGGCATTTCAACCGGCAGCGGCATCCCCGACTATCGCGGCCCCGACGGGGTGTGGCTGAAGCGGGAACCGGTGCTCTACCAGGAATTCATCGCCTCCACTAAAGCCAAACTCGATTATTGGCGCTACAAGGCCGAGACCTTCCCCGCCTTTTCCGCCGCCGCACCCAACGCCGCCCACCTGGCCCTGGCGCGGCTGGAAAAGAGCGGCAGGCTGAGAGCGCTGGTCACGCAGAATATAGATAACCTTCACCGCGCCGCGGGCACCCATACCGATAAGCTTATTGAACTGCATGGCTCCGGGCTTTACGCCGAATGCCTGGATTGTTTTAAGTGGGTGTCGATGGCCGAAGCGCTGACGGCCTTCAGGCACGACGGTGCCCCGCCGCAGTGTTCCTGCGGCGGCTGGCTAAAACCGGCGGTGGTGATGTTCGGCGAGCCGCTGGAGCGCGAAGATCTTTTAAAAGCTTTCAGAGCGGCCGAAGACTGCGACCTGGCCCTGGCGGTGGGGTCTTCCCTTTCGGTGGAACCGGCCGCGTCGGTGCCCCTTACTGCCAAGGCCGGCGGAAAACCTTATATTATCGTCAATCAGGGGCCTACGGCGCATGACAGCGCGGCAGACCTTAAGCTGGACGGCGACGCCTGCGAACTGCTGCCTTTGCTGTTTAGCGGATTTGAAGGCTGATTAGAACCGCTTAAGTTCCGCCGGCCCTTACTAATGAAGGGCTATTTTATTTTCCGCTTTTAGCTCGGTGGCGCTCCGCAGCGCGTCAGCCGCCAGCTGGCGCGACCTTTTGTCGGTGCAGCGCGCCAGCGAGCTCCTGGCAGCCCGGGCGCAGAGCCCCGCCGCAGCCCGCCCGTCGCCCTGTTTCTTTTTCACCACGCAGAGGGTTATCAGCGCCTCGGTGTTGTTCTTGTCTTCCGCGAGCGCGTCGCGCAGCAACCGTTCCGCGCCGGCGAGGTCCCCGGCGCCCAGTTTTTCCATCCCGGAATCGCAAAGTTTTTTTGTCTTGCTTCCCGCCTTGTAAAATGAGGCGCCGTAGCAGTAGTCGCCGGCGTCCAGGTCCATGGCCGCGGCCAGCGCCGCGGCGGCCGGTCCGTAGGTCTCGTCGCCGGGAAAAGAGGAAAGGACGGCCGCGGCTTCTTTCCCGCGTCCCAGCCGGAAAAGTATTCTGGCCCTGAGGAGCCTGGCCGTCGCGTTCCCCGACCGCGCAGCCAGCGCCCTGTCCGCCAGTTCCAGCGCCCTTGCCGGGTTCCCGGCGCGCAGGTAAGCCAGCGCCGCATGCGCTAAAAAATCCGCGAATCTATCCGCGGTAATTTCCAGCGGACCGGGATTCCAGAAATTGTGGATTACCAGCCCCTGCAGGCCCGCTTTGGAAACCATGGCTTTTTCCAGCGTCGGGTTGTCTTCGCGGATAAGGCTTTCGAGTTCGGCGCCAGCTCGTTCATTAAGCGTCTTTCCGTCCAGCCAGGAAAGGGCGTAAGAGAGCCGTTTAGCCGCGGCATTTTCCTGTGACGCAGTTGAGAATCCGGAGTAAGCTCCGGCCGCTTTTATCCCGCAGCCTTTCGCGGCAGAAAAAATAACATCCCAGGCGAACTTGTTGTAGGAAGGCTTCCAGTGCACCTCGTCGTCGAACATGCCGAAGTCGGTTATCCCTCCGGGCGAAGCGTTCCTGAACGCCAGGTCCAGGTCCGCGAAACAGGCGCCGCCGGCCGCCGCCGCGCGCCTGAGCATGGCGTTGCGGGCCGGCCCGGCGCGTTCGTGGGAGGGGGAAAGGTCTTCGGCCGAGGACAGCAGCGGCGCGGCCCCGGCCTTGTCTCCGGAGGCGTAAAGCGAACGTCCGGCAAAATATAAGGCCGCCGGGTCTTTCGGGAGCTCGCGGAACGAGGCCGCGGCCTCGCCGTAGGAGCCCTTTTCGAAAGATACCAGCCCGTAGGCGTAATCGGGGTCGGAAAGGGGCGGCTCGCCGCCCGGCGGCATCAGCATGTTGCCCGGGAGGGAGCAGATCGCCAGCGGTACATGCGCTTCGGCAGCCGCGGCGGCCATGCTGTTTACGCGCCGTTCATGAGTTTTTATGAGCGCGTTGGTCAGCGCTGAGGCAGAGCCGGTAAAGGAATAATAGCGTTCCAGCAATTTGAGTTTCCGACGGCGCAGTTCGGGCTTAAGGCCGGGGCAGGGGTCATCCCCGCTTTCATTATTTCCGCTTAGCAGAACTATCATGTCCGGCTGATACTCCAGGATTTCCTTAAGAACTACCTCTATGCGGTAGCTCTCGTAGCCGCCCATGCCGCAGTTTATAATCTCCAGGCCCGGCCTTGCTGGTCCCGTCGCCAGAATCATGGCGGCTGATTCTCCGGCCACAAAGATCCTGGTCACTCCAGGGGGCTTAGGCATGTGAAACGGGGCGGCTACGGAGCCGGGGCGTACAGGCGTCACCAGCCCTGAGGCGGAACGCTGAAAGAACGGCTTTTTAACGTCCTCACAAAAATAGGCCGAAGGTTTGTCCTCGGCAAAAGCCGGGGCTCCCGCGCCCGCTAGGAGGAGGGCGGTGATAATCGAGGATTTAAGTCCGGTCTTCATGGCTGGTTTTTTTGCATTGGAAAACTTATTCTATCAAATTGTTCGTGCCGGGCCATGAAGTCAGTGGAACTTTGCCGCTATTTAGTAAAATATACCGGATGAACAAAGACCGGCGCGGGCTTTTCCTTAATTTTTTGCTGCTTTTTCTGGGCTTCTCGCTGCTGACCAGGCTGACGCTGCTGGTTATGGCCTGGCCCGAACTGGACGGCGGCGCCTGGACGCTGCTTAAGATTTTCTCCGCGGGCCTGATTTACGACGCCGCCGCTTTCTCCTACGCGGGCGCGGCGCTGGCGCTGTACCTGCTGGTCATGCCGGAAAAGCTCTACGCCCATGCCTGGCACCGTACGGCCATGTACGTCCTTTTCTTCACCGCCGCGTTCCTGCTGGCTTTCAACCTGGCCGCCGAATACTATTTCTTCTACGAATTCGGCGTGCGCTATAACTTCATCGCCGTGGATTACCTGGTCTATACTAACGAAGTGGTGGGCAATATCCGCGAGTCCTACAACCTGCCGGTGGTGCTGCCGCTGGTGGCCGCCCTTGCGGCCGGTTCGCTCTGGCTCCTCCGGCGCCGGCTGGCCGCCTGCTTCGCCGAACCGCTCTCTTTCCACCGCCGTCTGGCCTGGGCCCTGCCCGCGCTGGCGCTCCCGGTTCTCTGCTTCTTTTTCCTCGACGGGCGTTTCGCGCAGGTCTCTAAGAACGAGTACGCCAATGAAGTGGCCATGAACGGCCTTTATTCCTTCGGCTCGGCGTTTCTTAATAACGAACTGCCCTACGATAAGTTCTACGCCACTAACGACCTGGCCGCCACTTTCGGGACGCTGCGCGCCGGCCTGGCTCAGCCGGGAATTAAATTTGCCGGTGACGGCCTGGATATAGTTAGGCGCGTAAAAGGCCGCGGTCCGCTCAAGAAGCTGAACGTGGTGGTAATTGTGGGCGAAAGCCTGAGCGGGGAATACCTGAGCGCGCTCGGCGCGAGCAAAGGCGAGGGGACGCTGCCCAACCTGGACGCCCTCGCCGGCAAGTCGCTGTTCTTCAGGCGGCTTTACGCGTCCGGCACCCGTACGGTGCGCGGGCTGGAAGCCATCACGCTGTCCATCCCGCCGCTGCCGGGCACCTCTATAGTAAAGCGCCCGGATAACGCCGGGTTCTTCTCCTGGGGTTCCGTGATGAAGGACCTGGGCTACGCCAACAAGTTTATCTACGGCGGGTACGGCTACTTCGACAATATGAACGCTTTCTACGCGGGCAACGGCTTCGGTATAGTGGACCGGGCCAATTTCGCCAAGGATGAGGTGACCTTCAGTAACGTCTGGGGGGTCTGCGACGGGGACCTGCTTTCCAAAACTCTGAAGGAAGCCGACGCCGACGCGGCCGCCGGCAAGCCTTTCTTCTACCTGGTGATGACCACCTCCAATCACCGGCCCTTCACCTATCCCGACGGGAAAATAGATATCCCGTCCTCCGCGATGAGCCGGAAAGGCGCGCTTAAATATTCCGATCACGCCATCGGGGAGTTCCTGGCCGCGGCCTCAAAAAAAACCTGGTTCAGGGACACGGTTTTCGTTATTACCGCGGACCACTGCGCCAATTCGGCCGGCAAAAGCGAAATCCCGGTGCATAATTACCACATCCCGCTCCTCGTCTACTCGCCCGCCCACGTCAAGCCCGCCGTAGTGGACACGCTTACCGCGCAGCTGGACATAGCGCCTACGGTGCTGGGGCTTATGAACGTTTCGTACGAAAGCAGATTTTTCGGCAGGGATATCCTCGACGGCAAACCAGCGGGCCGAGCTTTCCTTTCTACCTTCCAGAAAGTTGGCATGCTTGAAGACAACCGCCTGGCCGTGCTTGGGCCGAAGAAATATCTTAAGACCTATAAGTGGGATGAAAAGGGCAGGACTATAACCGAGGCTCCCGAAGACAAGTTGCTAGAGAAAGAAGCCGTCGCGTTCTACCAGGGAGCCAATTACGTCTACAAGGAACGCCTAAACCGGCTGAAGTAACCGACGAAACTGTTTAATTATGTCAAAATATTTTTCAATCATGTTTTTGTTGCTGGTCAGCGCTCCCGCGCAGGCCGCAGGAGATAATCAACAGCCGCCGCAGACTGCTCCCGTCTCATACGATTACGGTATGGAACAGCGGAGCAGGGGCGATTACGCCGCCGCTAAAGAAACTTTCTTAAAGTTGCTCGAAGAGTCTCCGGCCAGTGGCGGGGCCCTTGAAGGGCTTTCCCTTGCCTGTATGTCGCTCGGGCAGTACGACGAGGCGGCCGGCTACCTGGAGCAGTGGAACACCCAATCTCCGCACAGCGCGTATATTCTGCGTCTTCTTGCCAGGGCGCAGGCCAGCCGGAGAGATCAGGAAGGGGCCCTGCGCGCCTACAAGGACATGGCGGAGTGCGACCCCCGCGACTGCGTGGCCAGGGCGCGCCTGGATTCTTACATGGAAAGGCTCCGTCCCGGATTTTTTCCTTATGGAAAAACCTATAAATCCTACTCAATGGAAGATCTGGATACACCTAACCCCCAGCGCATTCTTTACTCCGGCGCTTCCGCCGGCAGCAGGTTCCGGGTTTCGCTTAAACCCGGTCTGGACCTTATAGGCGGGGCGGAGATCCGCGAAGAAGCCCAGAAGAACGACGGGCGGGGTTTCACTTATTACGATATCAGGGAACAGGTCTATTCCGCCGGGCTGAACGGTCGTCCCAATCGGGACGTAAGTTGGGAAGCCGAGTACGGCCAGTCCGTGCTTTCTGACGTGGAAGGCTCCGCTGTGGGGAACACGCTTTTCAGCCGCGCGAGGCTCGCGGGCGCCTGGCACGTTTATAATTCCGATCTTAAACTGACTCTCACCAGGTCGCCTAAATTTCTCCGTGATTCTTCCGGCGGCCCCAGGTTCTTCAGCCTCCTGCGCGAGAACGAGGCTGACGCCGAGGCTGGCTCAAGCCGTTGGGGCTGGGACTGGCTGGGCAGGGCGGGTCTGGATAATACTTCGGACGGAACGACGCGGACCAGTTATTCCCTGCGCGGGCTGCGCGAGTCCGGGAATAATATTTTTCGGTCGGGGTATTCTCACGGCCAGCAGGAATTTTACAGCGGCTCTACGGCCGGAAAGCTGCAGTATGTAAACAAGGATAATTTCAACGTCGGAATCCGGCGCGCGGTGGAAGAGCTTTACCGTGTGGGAGCGTCGTACGATTATACTTTTTACTCGGACAAGAACCGGCTGGGCGAGCTGAACGGTGAATTAACCGGCTGGCTCCCCTGGGCGAAAGAGTTTTACGGCACTTACAGGTATTCCCTGCAGGATTTTCGTGGGGCGCATGCGGGCTACAATTCCGTAAGCGCCCGCGCCCACTGGCTTGGCGCCTACTGGCGGCGCTGTCAGGGTCATAACTGGTCGGCCACGGCCGGTTACGAACACGGTTTCCTGCACGATGTCAGCCGCGGAAATTATGAGGGGAATAGCTATATCGCTGAATTAGAGTGGTATTACGGGACCAGCGGTTCGGTCCGCGTTCAGGCCAACAGGCGGAATACTACCGTGAAGGATCGTTCCTACTCGGTCGGGCTGCAGGCCCGATATAGTTTCCGTTGAAGCAGCGGTGGCCGGCGCAGCTTTCAGCCAGTTTCGGTAGCTTCGGTAATGATGGATGGCGAACCCGGCGAAAGCCGGTTCCGCCGCAAAGGCCTTTTCGGCCAGCCCCAGTTCCCGCTCCAGGTCGGCTTCGGCCAGGTGATTGAAGGAAACTTTCTCCGGTTCGCCCGGAGAGGTGTCCACGCCTATTACTACTTTGCGCTCGTTTGCGGCGGCGTACTTTAGTTCCTCCGCCGCCAGCGAAACGATGCTGTCGCGGCCCTCGGCGTGGTCGCGGTAGTCCATCAGCGCCACGTAATCGTAAAGATCCTGAACGTGCTCGCTGACCGGTTTTTTTCTGCCGTTCCAATTCAGCGTTATACCGTTCAGCCAGAAAGGTATGGCCGGACCCACCGCAAGCCCGGCGCCAGATTTTTGTTTCAGCCGCATGAGCTTCCTGCCCATATTCAAATAATTCAGCAACAACTTGTCCCGTTGCGTATCCCACTGGTCCAGGATATGAGGCTCCAGGTCCAGATTCGCCCCGTCGAAGCGCTCTTCCGGCGCTGCAGCGGCGTTGTATTTTATCACGCGCCCGAGCATGGCCAGCGCGTGTTTATGCCCGCCCGGCAGGATATATTCTTCGGTATGCAGGTAGCCGGAGCCCAGCAGCGCGTAGGCTCGCATCCCGCTCCCGTGCAGGCGGCGGAGCAGGCCCCGGTACAGGTCCGGCCTGCTTTCTATAAGGTTCTTCCCGCCGAAAGCGTCGGCGTACAGGTAAAGGACGTTCACTTTTTTAGACTTCAGGAAAGCTATGGCCTCTTCTGCCGCGGCGATGTCTTCCAGCACCGTGTAGGAGTCCCTTTCCCAGGTCCACAAGGCCCGGTCCGCCTGCGCGGACGCCGCGGGGACGGCCGTGAGCAGCAGCGCGGCAAGCAGCGAGGGGAGCGTCATTCTATGCGCACGGGGATGCGGTAGCGCCC